>NZ_JBAIYR010000157.1:0-5046 GCF_036763145.1 Desulfovibrio sp. 1188_IL3213
CCGCGCGCGGGCCTTGCCCCCCGCGCCCTTAACGCGCTTCTGCGGCTCAACGCCCACACCATATTGTATGTATCGTGCAATCCGGCCACGCTTGCCCGTGACGCGGCCCGGCTTCGCGGAGCCTACCGACTGGTGGAAATGGCGGCGGTGGACCTGTTCCCCCACACACCGCATGTGGAATGCCTGACCCTGTGGCAAAGCCTGTAAGGTCATGCACCACACATATTTCCGGGCAAAGTCATTGACGCGGCGCAAAAGCTGTGATAATTTACACAGCGTTGGGGTTTATAGCGTCTATCCCTTTAACGCGCGAGAACAAATGCCTGTTCAGCCGCCCCTGAGGGCAGCCGCAGCGCGGGAGGGGTCATGTCGTTCAAAGACTTTCTGAAGCAGCAGCAAAGCGGCCTTGAAGCCATGGCTAACACCGGGGTGATCGGGCTGCATCTGGTCAGCGGGCCTGCCGTGGGATTCGCCATAGGCTATGGCATTGATTACTGGCTGCACACAGGCCCCTGGGGCAAGCTGATTTTTTTGCTTATAGGCATCGCCGCCGGTTTTCTGAATGTTTACCGCGACACCAAGGCGCTGCTGAAAAAGATGGCAAGGCAGGACGCCTTGCGCAAGGGATTGGCCCCGCAAAACGAGGCCACAAGCGTTCTTCCCGGGGAGCAGGGCAAAACCGATGGCCGTGAACGGCAAAAAGAGCATGATACACAGCCTTGACGCCTGGCTTTGGCGGCGAGGGCTTGATCACCCGGCCGTGCGCGTCATGGTGCGCAATGAAATTCTGCTTGCTGCCGCTTTTCTGCTTGCCGGAGCGCTGAGTTTCACGGTACTGCCCTGGATATTCTGGTTTGGTGTGGGCCTGTCCATTATGGCCTGGACGTTCTGGGGGCTGGCACGATTTTTTTTACGTCGGGGCCTGGGCGATTACAGCACAGCTTTTTTGCGTATTGTGATTATCCAGTGGCTTGGCAGGCTTGTCATGGTGGGGGGCATCCTTTATATCTCCCTCATCGTCTATCAGGCTCCAGTGTTCGCACTTGTGGGCGGCATGCTGGCAGGCGGGCTGTGCGCCTTGGTCAGCTTTGCCTTGGCCGGGCGAGCCGCGCGACGCGACACCCCGTGACTAACGCTGCTTTTTAGTTAAGAATGTTATTGCACACTGCCCGCAACCCTCAGCCGCAGCCTCCCCATCAGGGCCTGTGCGCGGCGCGGAAATCCGGCGGCACCCCTTTGCGACCCGGCAAAAGCCTGATTCTGGGTGTGTGAAAATTCGTGTCCCTGCGCTACCTGCGGGCAGCCCGTCTGCCCAATGACGGCAGGGCCGAAACAAAATATTTTTGGGGAATGGCCTTAGGGCTTTACATCAACGTAGCGCCAAGGCGCGCATCGACCAGGAGGCATGGCTCATGGCAGGTGGTTTGCCGCATCCGGTATTGCTCTCCACATTTATGGGCATGGACGAAATCACCATCGGTGGACAGGTGGTGGAATTCAAACATGTGTTCTACTCCTGGGTCTGCATGGCTATCCTGTTTGCGGTGGCCTGGGTCCTGCGCAGACGCCTGACATTAGTGCCGGGCGGCTTGCAGAACTTTTTTGAAGCCCTGGTGGACACCATTGAAAACTTTATCATTTCCACCATGGGCGAGCATGGGCGCAAGTTTGTACCCCTGCTGGCGGGTATTTTCATCTACATTTTCGGCATGAACCTTATGGGCCTTGTGCCCGGTTTCGACGCGCCTACCGCCAACCTCAACACCACGGTCTGTATGGCCCTTTTTGTGCTGGTGTTTTATAACGCCGTGGGCCTTATCCGCTGGAAAACGCACTACATCCATCACTTCACCGGGCCTTCCAAGTTTCTTATTCCGCTTATGTTCCCGCTCGAAGTGGTATCGCATCTTTCCCGTCCGGTTTCACTTTCACTCCGTCTTTTCGGTAACATCCGGGGTGAAGAAATCGTTATGGTGCTGTTCTTCGTCATGGCGCCCATTTTGGGAACCCTGCCCATCTATGCGCTTTTCCTTCTGGGCAAGACCATGCAGGCTTTCGTGTTCTTCATGCTGACCATGTTCTACATCAAGGGCGCTCTTGAGGCTCCCGAACACTAGCCTTGCCGCGGGCGGCTCCGCCGCCCTCCGTACCGGGTGTCCAGCCCGGCGGCGTCTCCTGCCGGACGTAAAACAGGCACTCTATAGTGGGGAATGGTCGTAATGACCCAACAATACAACAGTGCAAGGAGTGTCTCATGCGTAAACTTCTGATGATCGCCCTGAACACCGTGGCCCTTCTGGGTATGGCTACCATGGCTTTCGCCGCCAACCAGCTTGATGCCTCGGCCCTTGGCTACACCTGCCTGGCCGCCGCCCTCGGCATCGGCATTGCCGCCTTCGGTTGCGGCATCGGCATGGGCCTTGGCCTGAAGGGCGCCTGCGAAGGCGTTGCCCGCAACCCCGATGTGAGCGGCAAGATCACCGGTACCATGATTTTGGCCTTTGCCTTTATCGAATCCCTGGCTATTTACGCCCTGGTTATCAGCTTCATTCTGCTGTACGCCAACCCCTACGCGTAAGGCCGGACAAGTTTTGACAAAAAAAGGAGGCTTCGGCCTCCTTTTTTATTTGCCTTTTCTCTTCCGCCTCGCATTACTTCGCGTACTGACCTTTCGCGCGGCCTTGCATACTATCAATTTACGAGGCCTGACGCACTGCATGCATACAGCCTGCTGGCGCATACACCCGCTGCCCTGCGCCTCTAGACAGTGTCGTCACGCGCGCCTTCCCCGGTAGCTCTGCGTCGAACTTCGCCTTTTATTCCGGTCGAGTTCCATAAGAGTACACTCCCTGCATAAAAGACTCGTTCTCCTTGATATACCAAGGAAATCCATCTCGTGACGACACTGTCTAGATCAGATTAACTTTCTAGATCAGATTAACTTTGAAATGCTTCACATTTCAAAGCTTTCATTCAGCCGAAAATGCGATTTTCAGATGAATCCACACCACATTGCGGCGCGCTGCACGTTCATGCAGCGTTAGAGCATTTACACTTTTTCAAAGTTAAAATGCTCTGGCCTTCCGCCTGTCCCTTCCAGCAACCGAACCACTAGAGCAGATTAACTTTGAGAATATACATTCTCAAAGTTGCACGCTCACTTCGGCGTTTAACCGCGCAGAGAAACTGCGCTTACGCCTCCGTAGCGAACGTCTGCTCACGCAGCCGCCCGAGCAATTTAAAAGTTAAATTGCTCTAATCCCGCCCCGTGCCAGGGGCCGCCAGGCACCGGCCAGCCCGGCCCGCCTGCTTGTGGCTTGTCAGGCATTATCGGGTATCGTCAGATATTGTCAGAAATTGCATTATCGGAAATTGTCAGGTACAGGCACGAAAATTTCAATTATTTTGCGCCCGCAGGACGTTTTAGCAAAGCTGATCGCCTTAAAAATAAGGGGATGCCCTGAAAAAACGGATCCCCAACAATCTGCATTGCGAAAATAATGACGAACCATGCGCAACCGTGCAGGTAAAGACCTGAAATATCGGTCTCCATTGGAGTAATCAGCGCATAAACGGCTTGTTTTCAAAGTCTTGGTCTTTTTTGGCAGCGCAGAACATATTCTGAGGCTTGGGGCTTAACCTTTGTACCCTTTTATAGTAGCCTTTTGATCACGAAAAATTCTTTTTGTAACATGCGCGCGTTTTCCCGGCCCAGGCCCGTGGCAAACGGCCACAACCCAAAAGGAACCAGCATGTAACATGCCTTTATAACAAGTAAAAAATGTAACTTAAAATTTACGCGCATGTTGGCTATCTTGTTATCATCACACTGGGGGGCAGCCATCGTCAATGGTTGTGCATGCAACCCAATAGCGCTAGATTGAGCGTGACATTGCCATAGCATAGGATTACGTATATTTTATATGCTCTTGGCAGTAACCATTGACAAAAGCAGCCCGGCTTGCACATTTGCTGATTTTTGATAGACACTTTATTTCACGAGACGACATCTTCCCGTTGACAAGCTCGCGGCTTTCAAAAGGTACTTTTATGGCTAACCAACCCAAAAGCAAACACATTCCCCGCGCAACCATCCAGCGGCTCGCCACATACGTGCAAGTGCTGGAAAATTTTTCGCGCGATAATGTAGAGGTCATTTCCTCCAACCCTCTGGCTGAGGCCTGCGGGGTCAACGGTTCGCAGGTGCGCAAGGACCTTGCCTACTTTGGCGAGTTCGGCATTCGTGGGGTAGGCTACCATGTAAAATCCCTTATCGCCGCCATCACCTCTTCCCTTGGTGTTGACCGCGAATGGCGCATGGCCCTCATCGGTGTCGGCAACCTCGGCAAGGCCATTCTTAACCACGGCGAATTCCGCGCCCGCGGTTTCAACATCGTGGCCATATTCGACTGCGACCCCTTCAAGATCGGCGAAATCGTCCACGGGCTTGAAGTCCACTGCACTCGCGACCTCAAAGACATGGTGTCTGACCTGAACATTGAGATCGGCATCATTACCACCCCGCCTGAAAGGGCGCAGCGGGCGGCCCAGCACCTTATGGACGCGGGCATCACCTCCATCCTGAACTTTGCACCCGCCCGCATCAAGGTTCCTGAACGCATCAATGTGGAATATGTGGATTTTTTCCACCATCTTTACGCCCTGGCCTTCAATCACCCCATGACCCGCTAGGGTTTTGGCCGTGCACCTGAAAAAATGCCGCTTGTTCCGGCCAGGCCGTTGTTATGACGCCCTGGCCTTTTTAACCTGCCTTGTACCGCCCCGCCCGGACTGCACCGGGAGCGACCTTGGCCGCTGCCTGCCTTTTTACGGCCCGGCCGGACTGTGCCTTGGCCTCACACTCGCCCTGCCCTGCTTTCTTTTATATTTCCTGCTGCGCCAGTCCCCTCAAGCCGATCTGCTGCTGTGCGCCGCGCTTGCGGCCTGGCTGTGGATGGGGCTTGAAGCATGGGCCACGCGTGGCTTGCACTGGGATGGTCTGGCCGACCTTGGCGATGCCCGCGGAGATCGGAAGAGCGTCGGGTA
>NZ_JBAIYR010000158.1:0-5046 GCF_036763145.1 Desulfovibrio sp. 1188_IL3213
GGAAAAAACAGACCAAATTCTGGGGAAAACTTTTTGTCATTAACTTTACCTTGGGCGTGGTGACCGGGATTACGCTGGAATTCCAGTTCGGCACCAACTGGTCAAGGTATTCTGAATATGTGGGCGAAAATCCACGCTTCTTTTGCAGGTGGCCGGGCTTGTGGCCGCTCAGATGGCTGCTGTGGGCCGTCCCGTGCTGTATGCCAGCGGCGAGGAATCGCTGCCGCAGATCAAGAGCAGGGCCGAGCGTCTGGGCATGCTTGATCCCAACCTGCTGGCCCTTGCCACGTCTCGCGTGGAGGACGTGGTAGAGGCGGCCAATGCGCAAAACCCGGCCCTGCTTGTGGTGGACTCGGTGCAGACCCTTACAAGTCTTGAGGCCGAGGGCCTGCCCGGTAATGTCAGCCAGGTGCGGGCCGTTGCCACCTCTTTGCTTGAGCTGTGCCGTCGTCTGGGCTGCACCCTCATTCTCGTGGGCCATGTGACCAAGGATGGGGTGCTGGCCGGGCCGAGGCTGCTGGAGCATATGGTGGACACGGTTATTTCTCTTGAAGGCGACCGGCGGCAGATGTTCCGCCTGTTGCGCGTGTTCAAGAACCGGTTCGGTCCCAATGAGGAACTGCTTGTTTTCCGCATGGGCCAGCGCGGCATGGAAGTGGTGGATGACCCTTCCACCTTTTTTCTGGGCCAGCGCGATGCGTCCCTTTCGGGTACGGCCGTGGTTATGGCTGTGGACGGACAGCGGCCCCTTGCGGTGGAAGTGCAGGCCCTTGTATCCCGCACTTTTCTGAGCATTCCGCGTCGCGCTGCCCTGGGCTTTGATGTGGGCCGCCTGCATCTGCTTTTGGCCGTACTTGAAAAAAGGCTCAAGCTCAATTTCGCGCAGGTGGACATTTACGCCAAGGTGGGCGGGGGCATGAAGCTCAACGAGCCGGGGCTGGACCTGGCTCTGGTGGCTGCGGTGCTTTCATCCTATTATGACGTGCCGCTGCCTGAAAAAAGCGTGTTGTGGGGCGAGGTGGACCTGAACGGGCAGGTGCGCCCCGTGGCCGCGCAGGAACTGCGCCTTACCCAGGCCAGACGTCTGGGCTTTGACCCCATTGTGCATCCCGGAGAGGAAAAGGGCGGCGTTGCCACCATCGCGGCCTTGCAGCAGCGGCTTTTTCATCGCCGCCCCAAAGCGGAGGACAATGAGTAATGGCGCTGGAAGTGGAACGAAAATTTCCCGATGCAAATCTGGACGACCTGCGCCGCAGGCTGGCCGAAGCCGGTGCTCTTTGTCATGGCGCGCATTTTGAAAGCAACACGGTTTTTGACGCGCGGGACGGCTGCCTTGTCGCCGGTGGGCGTCTGCTGCGCCTGCGCAGTCAGGAGTGGGCCACACGGTTCCGTCATGTGCTGACCCTCAAGCTTCCGGCTGCGGTTCCGGCCGGGGCCGGGCAGTACAAGGTGCGTGAAGAGCGTGAAGTGGAAGTGTCGGACGCGTCCGCCATGAAACATATCCTTGAAGGCCTTGGCTACAGCGCCGTGGCGCGGTATGAAAAAGTCCGCGAACCCTGGGTGCTGGACGGCGTGGAGGTGGAGCTTGATATTCTGCCCTTTATGGAAGGGGCCGAACTGGAAGGCGAACCCGAAGCCATCGAGGCTGTGCAGCGCCGCCTGGGGCTTGACAAGACGGCAATGAGTACCAAGAATTATCATCAGCTGCATCAGGAATGGCTGCAGCGTAACAACCTGCCTGCGCGCCGCTCCTTTGTGTTCAGCGAAGCGCAAAGAGAAGCCTGGCGGCAGCAACTGGGCCTGGGGGAAGAAAACGATGTCCCCCCGGTATCGCGCTGAAAACCGTACTGTGGAGCCATTGAATGTCCTCTTTCAAACAGGGCCGCAATGACGGCGAAAGCCAGGTTATTGTGGAAAAAAAGCTGAAGGAGCCGGATCGTTACCGGGTTCTCCTGCATAACGACGACTATACCAGCATGGACTTTGTAGTGGCTGTTCTGTGCAGTATTTTTAACAAGACCACGCAGGAAGCAACCGCCATCATGCTGAACGTGCACCAGCAGGGCGTGGGCCAATGTGGCGTGTACACCCATGAAGTGGCTGAAACCAAGGTGAAAAGGGTGCATCAGGCGGCCAGAGCCGCCGGATTCCCCCTCAAGTGCACCATGGAAAAAATTTACTGAGATTGCCTATGCTGAGCAAGAGTGTTCAAAGCGTCATTCGTGATGCACTTATGGAAGCGCACCGGCGCCGCCATGACATGTTGACTGTCGAGCATGTGCTTTACGCGCTCACAAACAGCATGCGCGGCCGTATTCTGCTTGAGGGCAGCGGGGCCAGTGTGGCCGTGCTGCGCGAGCAGCTTGAGGATTTCTTTAACCGTGAACTGGAAGTGGTTCCTTTTGCCGGCAAGCACGAGGTGGCCCAGACAGAAGGCGTGCAGCGTGTGCTTGAGCGCGCCCTGGGGCATATCCGTGCTGCCGGGCGCGATACTGTAGAACTGGGCGATCTGCTCATTTCCATTATGGACGAAGAGGAAAGCTACGCCCACTACTACCTGCGCAAGCAGGGGGTGGAGCGGCTGGACGTGCTCACGTTTGTGTCGCATGGCATGGACGAGGGCGGCGGCTCACGCGGCGTGGAGCAGGGCGGCGAAGGCGAAGAAAAAGACGCCAAGGCCGATCCCCTGGCCCAGTACGCCGTTGACCTTACGGCCCGCGCCCGCGAAGGCAAGATAGACCCGCTGGTGGGGCGTGAGAACGAGCTTGACCGCGCGGTGGAGGTGCTGTGCCGCCGCCGCAAGAATAACCCTCTTTTTGTGGGCGACCCCGGCGTGGGCAAAACCGCCCTGGCCGAAGGGCTGGCTTTGCGCATAGTTGAAGGCGACGTGCCGGAAATGTTCAGCAAGGCCAAACTGTTCGCTCTGGATATGGGGCTTCTGCTGGCAGGCACACGCTATCGGGGCGATTTTGAAAGCCGCCTCAAGGCTGTGGTGCAGCGTTTGAAGGAACTGCCTGAAGCTATCCTGTTTATTGACGAAATACATACCATCGTAGGGGCGGGTTCCACGTCCGGCGGCTCCATGGATGCCTCCAACCTGCTCAAGCCGGTGCTTGCCAGCGGCGAACTGCGCTGTATCGGTTCCACTACATACGAAGAATTCCGCAACCATTTTGAAAAAGACCGCGCCCTGGCCCGGCGTTTTCAGCGCATCGACCTGACCGAGCCAAGCCCGGAGGAATGCCTTGCCATTCTTCAGGGTCTGGAAAAACGCTATGCCGATTTCCACAAGGTCCGGTACAGCTCTGCCGCCGTGAAGGCTATGGTGGATCTGACGGCCCGTCATGTGCGTGACCGCCTGCTGCCCGACAAGGCCATTGACGTTATGGACGAATCCGGGGCGGCTGTGCGCCTGGGACGTGGCGTACAAAGGTCCGGGACTTCGTCCGGAAAGCCCGCCGCAAGCGGGAAAAAGCCGCTGCCTCTGGTGGGCGTGGGGGATGTGGAGCGCATCGTGGCCCGCATGGCGGGCATTCCCGTGCGCACCGTGTCAGGCACGGAACGCAACCGTCTGGCCTCGCTTGAAAAAGACCTCAAAGGACTGGTGTTCGGTCAGGATGCGGCCATTGAACTGACCGTGCGGGCCATTCTGCGCGCCCGCGCCGGGCTCGGGCAGGAGCAGCGCCCGGCCGGAGCGTTTTTGTTCTATGGTCCCACGGGCGTAGGCAAAACTGAGGTAGCCCGCAGTCTGGCAAAGCTCATGGGCGTGGAGTTCCTGCGCTATGACATGAGCGAATATATGGAAAAGCATGCCGTGTCGCGTCTTATCGGCGCGCCTCCCGGCTATGTGGGATTTGATCAGGGCGGCCTGCTTACCGAGGCCGTGCGCAAGGCCCCGTATTCCGTGGTGCTGCTGGACGAAGTGGAAAAAGCCCACCCCGATATCTTCAATGTGCTGCTTCAGGTCATGGATTATGCCACGTTGACTGACAACACGGGCCGCAAGACGGATTTTTCGCACGTTATCCTGATCATGACCTCCAATGCCGGAGCTTTTGACATGTCCCGCCCGGCCATGGGTTTTGGCGGCGCCACACGGCAGGATGCGGCCCACAAGGGACTCAAGGCCGTGGAAAATACCTTCAGCCCCGAATTCCGCAACAGGCTTGATGCTCTCGTGCCGTTTGGCAGCCTGACCGAGGACATGATGCTGCGCATTGTGGACAAGTTTATGGCCGAGATTGTGGAAAGCCTTGAGCAGCGTCATGTGAGCCTCGAGCTTGGGCAGAAGGCCCGGCAATGGCTGGCCCGCAAGGGCTTTGATCCCGTCATGGGCGCGCGCCCTCTGCGTCGTCTGCTGCGTACCGAACTGGAAGACAGGCTGGCGCACGAACTGCTGTTCGGCTCTTTGGCCAAGGGGGGCAGCGCACGGCTTGACCTTGTGGACGACGCCCTTGTGCTGGAATCCGTCGGGGCAAAACCCGCGCGTTCTGCCGCGGCTGCCAGAAAGAAGCCGGTGAAGGCCAAAACAGAAACAGCCGATCCGGCAGACACAAAGAAGGTTAAGGCCGATAGCAAGAAAAAAACCTCCGGCAAAGGCAAGACGGCAGGCGTTGCGGCGCGGGGTTCAGCCACCGGAGCTGGGGCTGCCAAGGGCAAAGGCGTGAAGAAATCCGGCAAGGCGGACTAGGGGCAGTTTACAGTGCCGACGGGGCGGTGAAAGACCGCCCCGTCGGCACTCCCTTCCCTGGACGTTTCACCGCCTTGCCAGCCGTAAAAAAGCGGCGCTATGCTGTTTATCAAGCGTGGACCTGGCCGTCACGAGGGGACCCCATTGAGGATTTATACAGCCATGGCCGCCCAGTTTCCGCCATTGGAATCCGCGCGCAAGGACGGTCTGCTCTGTTTTGGCGGCGACCTGCACGCCGAGCGGCTTCTGGCGGCCTACAGCCGGGGGATTTTTCCCTGGTATGAGGCTGGCCTGCCCATACTCTGGTGGTCGCCCGATCCGCGTTGCGTGCTGCCGCTGGAGGAGTTTCGCCTGCA
>NZ_JBAIYR010000159.1:0-5041 GCF_036763145.1 Desulfovibrio sp. 1188_IL3213
CACGGCCCGAGCCGGATTCCGCATCCGGACCGTCATGGGGCAGATGCAGGCAGACCTCAAGGGTAAAGCAGGCTCCGCTGCCCGGCGAAGACTCCACGCTGATATCCCCGCCCATGCGACGCGCAATGGTACGCGCGATATACAGGCCAAGTCCCGTACCCGGCGCACCCGCAGCGTCGCTGCCCCGCTGGAAGCTTTCAAAAATGCGCTCGGCGTCTTCTTCGCGCAGTCCCGGCCCTGTGTCCTGCACCAGGATCCTGAGGCGCAGACGGCTGGAACCGTCTTCGCCCTTTTTACCGTCATGGTCCCCGCCCGGCTTCACACAAATGCGCACCCGGCCCAGATCGGTAAACTTTACGGCATTGCTCACGAGATTGCCCAGGGCCTGACGCAGGCGAAAACTGTCGCCAGCCACGACGTCCGGCAGGGCGCGATCCACATCCAGATCAATATCCAGCCCCTTGGCCTCGGCCACGGGGCTGTACAGGGCCACGCAGTCAGACAGACAGGCGCGCAGGCTGAACGGCTCCATGCGCAGATGCAGAACGCCCTGTTCCAGGGTTGCATGATCCGTAATGTCGCGCACCATCTCCAGCAGGGCGCTGCCCGCCTGGGTGAGATAACGCAGGGCCTTTTTGCGATCCCGCTCCGACACGTTCTGGCACTGCAAAAGTTCGCTCATGCCCAGAATGGCCGTGAGGGGCGTGCGCATGTCGTGGCTCAGACGCGCCATAAAGGCGCTTTTCATGCGGCTGGCCTCTTCGGCCAGCCAGCGCCGCCGCGTAAGGTTGAGCGTCAGACCGCCGATAGCCAGCACGCCGGTAAGAGCCAGCAGACCATAAAGCATGCGCATGTTGCGCTGCTGCAAGGCCGCATTGTGCAGATACGCCTCGCCGTCCTGGCTGACGCTTATGCCTCCGAGCACCTCGCCCACATTGCGGCTTACGTGGCAGCGCAGGCAACTTTGCTGCGCCACAAGCACGCTCAAAAGACGCAGTTTTCCGTGGCTGCCCGGCTGGGGGGCGCTGAAAACCTCCCGCGCCCCTACGGTACACTGGCTCAGGGCTTCATTTTCCCAGGCGTCAGCCAGGTTTTCCGGCCGCAGGGGCATATTGCTGATAATACCGATCTCTATGCCCGGTTCGGAATTGCGCTCGGCCAGCTGACGGCTCATATAGGCAGGATTTATGAGCACCAGGGTGCGCCCGTCGCCGGTGGCGACGGTGCGCTCCCCTTCCGGCAGCCACGGATTCGGCTTGCCGTATTCACTTTCAAGCACATAAACGCCACCGTGGGCAGCATTCCAGTTGCGGGCATCCATAAGCTGGCGCGCCACAGTGGAAAGCCTTGTGTGCTCCAGCTCAAGCCGGTGCGCCTCATCAACGCGCAAGGCCTGGCGGTACAGGCCTGTCGTAAAAACGAGCCATAAAAAGCACGCCAGCAAGGGCAACCAGATAGCGGAACGATTTTTTTTATTGTATATAGAAACCATAATGACCTCGGAAAGAGGTGTTACGTGCTCACAGAGTTGTCATAATTTTCTGAATCCTGTCATGTTTATCTGAACAACTCAATCCCGCCAAGCGCCTTCAAAAAACATAGTTTTGCAACATATTGCAATAAAAGAATTTTTTATTTGTGCTTTTTTATACACACTGGTACGCTTCTTGAAGCGCTGAAAAAATATTTCGTCCGCCGCAGTGGCGGCACGGAAGGGCGGTCTGCCTGAATCCAATGACCGCCCGGCGGCCGCAAACGGCTGCCTGCGCCCCACCCGGGCGAAATCCGGCCCTGAAGAGCGGTCTTCAGGGCGCATTTGCACTAGGAGCGAGCGAAGGAGGCTCTATGGGTACACCCCGCAATGGA
The DNA here is from genome assembly GCF_036763145.1 of Desulfovibrio sp. 1188_IL3213. Taxonomy (NCBI): domain Bacteria; kingdom Pseudomonadati; phylum Thermodesulfobacteriota; class Desulfovibrionia; order Desulfovibrionales; family Desulfovibrionaceae; genus Desulfovibrio; species Desulfovibrio sp. 1188_IL3213. The sequence goes on from NZ_JBAIYR010000159.1 coordinate 1,867, forward strand.
CCCTGGCTGAAGTGGCTGTTGGGCGGCGTTGCGGCGGGCGTGGTACTAATGGGAGTTCTGGCCTATGCCATGACAACCACTGACCAACGGCCGTTTTGCGCCAGTTGTCATATCATGCAGGAGGCTGCCGTGACCCAGAAAATGGGAACACACGCCAATCTTTCCTGTAATGACTGCCATGCCCCGCACAATCTTTTGGTCAAGCTGCCGTTCAAGGCGCAGGAAGGGCTGCGCGACGTGGTGGGCAATATTATGGGACACGACATTCCGCGTCCCCTGAGCTTGCGCACCCGCGACGTGGTGAACGCGAACTGCAAGGCATGCCATACCCAGACCAACATCAACGTAGCCAGCATGGATGCCAAGCCTTATTGTGTGGACTGCCACAAGGGCGTGGCCCACATGCGCATGAAGCCCATCAGCACAAGGACGGTAGCCTATGAATAAGCGAATTGTGACCACGGCCCTGGCGTCGGCCATGCTGCTGGGCGTAGTTTTGCTCAGCGGCTGTCAGGATGTTTCCACGGAGCTGAAGGCCCCCAAATACAAAACGGGCATTGCTGAAACGGAAACCAGGATGTCGGCTTTCAAGGGCCAGTTTCCCCAGCAGTATGCTTCGTACATGAAGAACAACGAAGACAAGATCATGACCGACTACAAAGGGTCGGTTCCCTATCACAAGAATGATAATGTGAATCCCCTGCCCAAGGGCTTCAAGCATGCCCAGCCCTATCTGAAAAATCTCTGGCTGGGCTATCCTTTCATGTATGAATATAATGAAACGCGCGGCCACACCTACGCCATTGACGACTTTGTCAACATTGACCGCATCAACCGCTTTGCGGCCGACGGCAAGGGCAACCTGCCCGCCACCTGCTGGAACTGCAAAACCCCCAAGATGATGGAATGGGTGGCCCAGTACGGCGACAAGTTCTGGTCTATGGACGTCAACGAATTCCGCGCCAAAGACAAAATCAGCGCGCATGATGAAACCATAGGCTGCGCCAACTGCCACGACCCCGCCACCATGGAGCTGCGCCTCTACTCCGAGCCGCTTAAAGACTGGCTCAAGCGCAGCGGCAAGGACTGGCAGAAGATGAGCCGTAACGAAAAACGCACCCTGGTCTGCGCCCAGTGCCATGTGGAATACTACTTCACCCACAAGGACAACGGCCCGGCCGCAAAGCCCGTCTTCCCCTGGGACAACGGCTTCAACCCCGAAGACATGTACCAGTACTACAAGGGCCACGGGGCCAAGGGACCTGACGGCAGGCCCGGTCCCTTTGCGGATTGGGTACACGCTGCCTCCAAGGTTCCCATGATCAAGATGCAGCACCCCGAATATGAAACCTTCCAGGACGGCCCTCACGGCGCGGCCGGTGTTTCCTGCGCGGACTGCCACATGCAGTACGTGCGTGAAGACGGCAAAAAGATCTCCAGCCACTGGATGACCTCGCCCATGAAGGACCCCGAAATGCGCGCCTGCCGCCAGTGCCACGCCGACAAGACCGGCGAATACCTGCGCCAGCGTGTGCTGTATACGCAGCAGAAGACCTTTGACCAGCTGCTCAAGGCTCAGGAAATGTCCGTCAAGGCTCACGAGGCCGTACGGCTTGCCAATGCCTATGAAGGCCACCGCGCCGCCAACTACGAAGCCCTTATGGCCGAAGCGCGCGACATGGTGCGCAAGGGCCAGCTGTTCTGGGACTACGTTTCGGCTGAAAACAGCGTGGGCTTCCACAACCCGGCCAAGGCTCTTGATACGCTCATGACCAGTATGGAATGCAGCCAGAAGGCCGTTGACCTGGCCACCGAGGCCACGGACTTCGGCATCGCTCCCGCCCTTGCCGGAGACATCAAGAAGCTGGTTCCGCCCATTCTTACCCTGAGCCGCAAGCTCCAGCAGGACCCGGAATTCCTCAAGCAGAATCCCTGGACCAAGCTGCTGCCCGCGCTGCCCAAGGCCGAACAGGTATGGGAAGGCCAGAACCGTCTGACCTCGCAGGCCGGGCAGGACAAGTAAGTTTCAACCGGCCATAACCTCCTGCGGGCAAAAGCCCGCAACCAACCCCGCCCGGCGATGCCCCGCATCGCCGGGCGGCCTGTTTTTCCACCACACAGGCGCTCCGGTCACCGCGCAAAAAATATCGGTGGCCGCAGGGACGGCAGCCTGAGCCCCTTGCTTGCTGCCGCCATCTTTTCTATACATGACAAGGGCAGTCCGAAAACGGGCACAGCGTCACGCGTTCAACCACCCTACTGACGCCGCTTCCCGCGCGGGCGGCGCGCAAGCGAGGCAAAACCAATGAAAAAGAAACTGGAACCCGGCCTTTCCGCGACATCCGAAATCACGGTCAGCGAATCCATGCTGGCCTGTAACGTGGGCAGCGGCCTGGTGGAGGTTTTTTCCACAGCCATGATGATCGCATGGATGGAGGCCACGGCCGTGGCCGCGGTGCAGGGAGTTCTGGATCACGAGGGCCTGGGCATGACCACCGTGGGTACAAAGGTGGACATTTCGCACATGGCCGCCACCCCCTGCGGCATGAAGGTCACCTTTAACGCCGCGCTTGTGGGCATGTCTTCCAACGGCAAGGGACTGACATTCAAGGTCAGCGCCCGCGACGAGGTCGGACTTATCGGCGAGGGGCTGCACGAGCGCGTGGTGGTACACAAAGAAAAATTCGAAAGTCGCACCCGCGACCGCCAGTACTGCGGCTGCTGATGCAAGGCCGCGCATGGGTATGGGGAGCCTGTGGCCTGAGCGTCATGCTGCTGCAAAAAGGGCCAGAGCAATTTTACTTTGAAGCCGCTCTGGCGGCTGCGTGAGTAAGTGCAATTTATTTGCGCTGTTAAGCCCCGAAACAAGCGTGTTTTAAACTTTGAGAATGTCCGTTCTCAAAGTGACTCTGCTCCAAGAGCCGTAGCGGGCGTGTATCTTGGGCTTTGAGAATGTTGATTCTCAAGCTTGATCTCTGTAGCAGATCAGTAGGCTTTCGCGATAAAAATTGCTATCCTGACTTGTCCGCACAGCCGGGCACGAGGAGAAAACCATGAACGACCTTACTTTTATAGGCATATCCGGCAGCCTGCGCCGCGCGTCCCGCAATACCGGCCTGCTGCGCTGCTGCGCCGCGCACCTGCCCGAAGGGGTACGCATGGAAACGGCGGACAT
>NZ_JBAIYR010000160.1:0-5034 GCF_036763145.1 Desulfovibrio sp. 1188_IL3213
GGTGGCCACTGCCTGAAGACCCGCCACGCCCGTGCCGATCACAAGCACGTTGGCAGGCTTGATGACGCCCACGGCCGTACCCACCATGGGCATGAACTTGGCAAGGCGGTTGGCAGCCATCAGCACGCCCTTGTAACCGGCAACCGTGCTCATGGAGGTCAGGGCGTCCATGCCCTGAGCGCGAGAAATACGCGGAATGCCGTCCAGCGTGATGCTGATCACGCCCGTGGCGGCCAGCTTTTTCATCATTTCGTGGTTCACGGGAGCCGCAGGGTGCAGGAAGGTGATCAGGTACTGACCGTCACGCACCATTTCCGCTTCGTGCTTGTTCACCTTGTCGTTGAACAGAGGCTCTTTCACCTTCAGGATAACGTCAGCCTTGGCAAAGATTTCCTGAACATCGTCGATGATCTTGCCGCCGGCCTCAACATAGGCGCTGTCGGCAAAGAAAGCGCCGTCGCCCGCGCCCTTTTCAACAAGAACCGTGGCGCCGTCGGCAACCATCTTTTTGACGGTGTCAGGAGTCGCGGACACGCGGCGTTCGCCGTGCATGATTTCCTTCGGCACACCGATAGTCATACCCTGAAACTTCATTGTAAGGCTCCTTGAAGATAATTATATAAATTTGTTAATCATATGCGGACATCCAGCGCCCTGTACGCTCTCGTCCCAAACAATTCAAAACATCTTGGAGCATTTTCATTTGCAATGCTCAGGCCGTTTCGTAGCAGACGCTCGTCGTGGAGGCGCAGCTTGGTTACGTGGCAACCCGCCGTAACAGACGTGGCTTGCACTCTGCGAATGTACATTCCCAAAGGCAGCCTGCTTCACCCTGTTGCGTCCTGCATTTTGTGCAAAGGCTGTTGCCCTGCACGGTTTCGGCAATGCGGAACGTATACTCGAATTCCGCGCCGAGCAGCGCAAACTGCCCTGGAGCAGATTAACTTTGAGAGTGTACATTCTCAAAGTTTAAGACACGCTCGCTTCGATGCTTAACCGCTCAAGTAAATTGCGCTTGTATCTTTGCGGCGGGCGGCTGCTCATGCAGCCGCCAGAGCAATTTCACTTTGAAATTGCTCTAGTTTTCAGCGCCAACGCCCGGCTGCATGTCTTTTTTGTTCCAGCCAAGCAGATTGTAAACCACATTAATGCCGATAATCCATATAGGACCCACGATCATGGCAATGCGGGTGGACTCGCCAAGGCTCAGGATCACATAAACGCAAGCCAGCCCCACCAGTGCGAAATAGTTGGAATAAGGATACCAGGGCATCTTGTACTTGACGGCAGCCGCCTCTTCGGGGCTTTTGCTCTCACGGGACTTCATCTGCACAATGATGATGGTTCCCCAGATCCACACAACCGCAAAGGTCGCCACGCTGGTTACGATAAGAAAGACTTCCTCGGGAACGATATAGTTCAGAAACACGCCGATAAGCATAATGCACGAAGAAACCAGAATGCCGCGTGCGGGGACGTTTGCGCGGCTGGTCTGCGCAAAATACTGGGGGGCGCGTTTTTGCAGGGCAAGATTGTACAGCATGCGGCCGTTACTGTAGATCCCGCTGTTGCACGATGACAGGGCCGCCGTGGCAACCACGAAGTTGATGATGCCCGCGGCCGCGGCAATGCCGATGTTCTTGAAGGTCAGCACGAAGGGGCTGCCGTGTACGCCGATCTCGTTCCAGGGAAAGATGCTCATGATCACGAAAAGAGCGCCTATATAGAACAGCAGAATACGCCACAGCACCTTGTTGATGGCCGAGGGGATGGATTTTTCCGGATTGCAGGCCTCGCCGGCCGTAACGCCGATGAGCTCAATGCCCACAAAGGCAAACATGACCATTGAAAGCGCCATGAACACGCCGGTCATGCCGTTGGGCAAAAAGCCGCCTTCGAGAGCATACAGGTTGCTGATGCCCGTGGGAATGCCGCCATGCCCGATACCGAACAGAATGATGCCCAGACCGATGGCAATCATGGCGATGATGACCACAACCTTGATGAGGGCAAACCAGAACTCGAACTCGCCGAACAGCTTGACCGAGATGAGGTTGACTGTGGTCATGCACACCAGCGCCAGCAGCGCTGGTATCCATTGCGGCAAATCGGGCCACCAGAATGTGCAGTATACGCCGACCGCCGTAATTTCCGCCATACCGGTCACGATCCACACAAACCAGTAAGTCCAGCCGGTTATGTAGCCCATGCGCGGCCCCATAAACATGTTGGCATAGGCGCTGAATGAGCCTGACACGGGGTAGGCCACCGCCACTTCGCCAAGCGCGCGCATGACAAAGAAGATGATGATGCCGCCGATAAGATAGGACAGCAGCAGACCGGGACCGGCGGTTCTGATGGCCGTGCTCGATCCCAGGAACAGGCCCACGCCGATGGCGCCGCCGATGGCAATAAGCTGGATATGTCTCGATTCCAGCCCTCGGGTTAGATTTTCACCAGTTACACCTTTGTTTTCGCTCGACATATGGTCTCCTTGCAAAACCTTGAACGAATTTCAATGCGAATCCTTTGACAACGAGGGTTTGTGAGTGGGGGGACCTCCTTTTTCCTCTTTGGCATGTTGTGTATGTGGATTGCGGCACGAGGCACGGTCATCCGCATATGACCGTAAGTTTCATGACCGCGACAAGCAGCGGCATTCACCTCGGGCAAGATGTTGCAAGTGACTTCAATGGGGGAAAATTCTTACTCCACGTAAACTCTGGGCACACGCTTGCCCACCATGCAGACGACTTCATAATTGATAGTGCCGAGATGAGCGGCAATTTCGTCTGCGGGCAGCTCGGGTCCGCCGAAAAGAAGCACCTCGTCGCCGGCGGCGGCATGCGGCACATGGCTTACGTCAGCCATGCACTGATCCATGCATATGCGCCCTACCACCGGGGCGCGCCGTCCGCGCACCAGCACCTGAGCCTTGCGGCTCAGCATGCGTGTGTAGCCGTCAGCATAGCCAATGGGGATGGTGGCGAGGCTGCTCTCTTTCTGCGTGTGATAAATGCTGCCATAGCTCACGCCCACGCCGGGCGGAACCTGCTTGACCATTGCCAGCCGCGCCTTGAGGCGCATGACGGGCCGCAGATCAATGGGCATGGGGCATTCGTCGGACGGTTTGAGGCCATAAAGGATTATCCCCGCCCGGACCATATCAAGATGACCTTCGGGAAGGGACAGTATGGCGGCGCTGTTGGCGCAGTGCCGGATGCCCAGTCGAATGCCCGAAGCCTCCACAGCGGCCAGGGCAGCCTTGAACAGCCCAAACTGTTCAAGGCAGTATGCGCGGTCGGCGCTGTCGGAACTGGCAAAATGCGTAAACATGCCCTCAAGATGCACGTTCTCAAGCCCGGCCACATATGCACAGAACGCCGCAGCCTCTTCGGGCCGCACGCCGATTCTGGTCATGCCGGTATCCACCTTGACGTGCACCTTGACGGTCATGCCCAGATTGCCCGCTGCGGCGGAAAGGGCATCGGCCTGTTCCTTGCTGAAAATGGTTTGGGTAATGTGGTTGCTGACCACAAACGGGGCGGCCTGGGGCGGCGTATAGCCCAGAATGAGAATGGGCAGGGTTATGCCCGCCGCGCGCAGGGCTGCGGCCTCGTCCAGAATTGCCACGCCAAGATAGCCCGCTCCCTGGGCGACGGCTTCGTGCGCCAAGGGTACGGCGCCATGCCCGTAGCCGTCCGCCTTGATGATGGGGCAGAAGATTGTCCCGGGCTTTAGAAGCGACTTGATCTGCCGCAGATTATGGCGAAAGGCCGCAAGGTCTATCTCTGCCCACACGGGCCTGTCAAAACTGACCACGTTTCCTCCTATGCCGGCGCGTGCACCGCAGCCGCCCGGACATACAGGTTTTCATCCGTGTAAGACCGTCAGAAACACCAAAACAGCATCTGAAAAGCAGCATGTGCTTTTAATGACATTTTAAAAAATATAGAAAATGAATTTTAAAAATGTACAAACACCTTTTTAAGCGCCGAGGCAAGAAAATCGGCAATCAGAACCATTCATATAAAAGTTCTTAAGTTTCACATACTGACGCCATAAAACAGGACATGAGACTGTGAGCAGGTGATACCATGCGAGCATGCTTGTGTCCACGTTTACAAAAAATTTTGCATGTTACTCGCTACGGGCTTTTTGTTATTTTTTTAACTTTCATTACTAACAGTATGTTATCAAAAAAAATTTCAAGCAGCCCAAAATAATCCGGCAAAAAAACCGTCCGGCCTGATGATTTGAGTCTCGTTTTTTCCGAAAAAAACATCTCTCACCCGTGGAGAAATCCGCCCTGAATGCGGACTACAGGAGGCGGCAGGTCGAGCGTTCAACCAGCAGGACGCCGCCGCCCCCAAGATGGAACTTACAAACTTTTGTAAATAGAGGCTACCATCCAACTGTCTATAACCACAACACTTTTTTAAAGATCATATTGCACCCTCCGTGGCGGCAACTTCTTACACAGTTTCTTACACAGTTAAATGCTGCCTCTTATGAGATGGAAAGTGCAAAAAATTCAGGCCAGCGCCTGCCGCAAAAATGGAGAAACAGGAAATTCGAGGCACGAACAGGCTGCCGCGTCCTTTATCGGCGGCAAGGCCTGTTTTGACGGTCCGAGGCAGGCGCAGCCGTACATTCATAAAAACGATTCTATGGCAAAAAAGCAGGATGTTGCACAGGCAGCGGCGAAAGCAGAACAGGCCGGCTGAAAAATCACTTGCGGGGAGGGCGGGTCGCGCGAACAGAAGGGTGTAAAACGCGGCTCCGGCACGGAGCCTGTCCTGCACGCCGGCACGGTGCGCCAGCGGGGCCTGCTCCGAAAATGCGCTTCCGGGGACACTATGTCCAGGCCGGAAAGCCGGAGACAGCCGGACGCAAAACCCGCGTAAACGTTCCCAAGTGTGGTGCAACCAGTCAAATATGTCTGTAAGCGGCTGTAGTCTGTCGATAAGCATGTGTGCAGCACTCCGTGGTGTGTGCGGGGCGGCTGTGCGCCCCAGGCCGAAAAAGCATATC
>NZ_JBAIYR010000161.1:0-5028 GCF_036763145.1 Desulfovibrio sp. 1188_IL3213
GCCCAGCGGATGCCGCCGTCGCAGGAGAAGCCGTTTTTGCAGCAGTCTGCGTGGCGTCCTGAGCTTCCGCCCGCGGCTGAACAGGAACGGCGGGGCTGGCTGCTGTTTGGGCGTTTTCAGGCTTTTCAGCGGCGGCTGCGGGTTCAGTCCCACCCTCTGTATCTGGAGCGGATTCTTTGGCGGCGGAGTTGACATCTGTGGGAACCTTGCCGTCATTCAGGGCCTGGCGCACCATGTCTTCGATGATGCTCACTTCCTGATCCAGCAGGTCCACCATGAGGTCAAAGTCTATGCCGCTGCTGCGGCCCTGATCCACAATACCGGCCGTACGCTCGGCATAGGTCTTGATGTCCGGCAGTCCCATAAAACCACTGGCATTTTTTATCGCCAGCAGGCAACGGTACAGGGCATCAATGGAATCTTTGTGGCTGCCGTCTTTTTTCAGGGTTTTCAGGGCCGCATGGATAATTTCGATCTGCTGCTGCACCGTAAGGCGAAAAGCTTCGGCATCATCGTTTTCAGAGCCGACGGGAATGATGGTGGGGGTTACCACCTCCACAGGCGCCTTCTTGGCAGCCGCATGGTCATCCGCCTGCTCGGAACTGTCGGAATCCGTCTGTTCGCGGCCCTGAGCGTTCAGCAATTCCGCAGGCAGGGCAATGGGGCCGCCGGCAAGGGCCTTTTGCAACTGCCTGACGACAGCATCTGTTTCAAAGGGCGACGCCTGGCCTGAAGCAACGTCAATGTTGTGTACAAGAGCTTCCATAACGTCCACAACAAGCAGCAACAGGTCAATAAGCTCGTGCGTGGGGGTGATTTTTCCCTGGCGCACGTTATTGAGCAGTGTTTCCGCTTCATGGGTGAGGGCATTGAGGTCGTTGTAACCGATAATGCCGCTATTGCCCTTCATGTTGTGGAAAAAGCGGAAAAGGTCGTTGACGAGTTCGCCCTGACCCGTGGGATTTTCTTCCAGCTCAAGCAGGCCATTGGTGAGATTTTCAATTATTTCACTTGATTCATCAATGAAATCTTTGAGGTGACTTTCGCCGAAGGCCGTAAGGGCGTAGGGCGGCAGCGCAGGCAGTGTTGCGACCCATTCCTTGCCGCTCATGCCGCCAGTGCCTTCCACCTTGGCGGAGGTGTTGTCCCCGGGCTGTGCCACAGGGGACATGTCTGGGGATGTACCAGGGGAAAGCGGGGCTTCGGAGTCTTCGTGCGCTGGCGGAAGTATTTCTGCCTCGTGCGCCACAGGGGCCGAAGGCGGGGCAGCCTCTTCAGCGGCAAAAGCGGGGGACGCCGGGGCGGCCTGTTGGGGCTGGCCCTGTGCCGGGCTTTCTCCCGCCATGATGGCGTCAATCTGGGCCATGATATGCCCGGCTTCCACCTCGCCTTCCGTGTTGCTGCTCTCAAGGTTGTCGATCATCTGGCGCAGGGCGTCTGTGGAGGCCAGAATAACGTCCATAATTTCCGGCGTGACAACCATGCTGCCCTTGCGCAGCTCATCCAAGATGTTTTCAGACTTGTGGGCAAGCTGATTGATGCGGTTCAGGCCAAGAAAGCCCGAAGCGCCCTTGAGCGAGTGCATGGGACGGAAAATGTCGTTGAGCAGCGCCAAGTTCCCCGGAGCTTTTTCAAGCTCAAGAAGATTGGGCTCGATGGTTTCGAGGTGCTCTTTGGCTTCCGCAATGAAGTCAGCAAATAATTCCGGGTCAAAAAAATCCTGGCTCATACCCCATACCCTTACTTGGCTGAAAGCGCTGTACCCTTTTCGGGTAATACTGTCTTTCTTATCGGCTAGCCCAGGAGCATCTTTATATTGCGAACCATTTTTTCCGGCTGCGCTGGTTTGACCATATAAAGGTTGGCCCCAAGGCTCATACCGGTTTGTATGTCTTTTTCCTGCCCTTCGGTGGAAAGCACGATGATCGGGATGTCTTTGTAGGCATCCTGGGCGCGGATGGTTTTAATGAAGGTAAAACCGTCCATGCGCGGCATGTTGACATCAGAGACGATCAAGTCCACCGGGTCAAGGCTGTACAGCTTTTCGATGGCGTCAAGGCCGTCCTCGGCTGTGCTGACCTTGAAGCCTTCCCCTTTCAGCACAAAGGCCACCAGGTTACGGATGGTTTTGGAGTCATCGACGACCATGATATGTTTTTTCATAATATCTGTCCCTGTCCGTCAAATGTTGACTGCCTTTTTGGCAGGCAGTGCAGCATGGATTTTGTCCGGTCTCCGGCAGGCGCTGAAGGCGGTCGCCTGAAACCAGGGTACAACGCGGCATGTTCGTGCGGCCCGATATGGCGGGCATTTGCAGCATTTATTCGCGTCATGGCAAAAATGTAATTTAGAAAAAATTTCAAAATATCGTAGATGTTATTTATAGTATTTGCAAGGGCAAGCGCTTGCTTGCGGCCTTGCGCGCCTGGAATATTTTCGTCTTGAATGCCCGGGCGGGTGCGTGGGCGGACGTCCGCCCTGGATGCGCAGGCGTAATTTTTTTTGCATGGCCGAATTTTGTAAACAGAGTGCCATATATTTTGCGAGTGTACGCGCGGAAAATGAATTTTTTAAATATCCAGCAGCTTTTCCACGATAACTTCCGGGTCAATGATGCCGTGCAGGTGATCGCCCACCTCCGCCAGTCCGCAAAGAAAGTCGGCGCTGGCCCCGAGCTGGTTTTCGGCATTCCAGTTTATTTTCTGCTGGTCGACCAGGTACATGGTATGGATCTTGTCCACAATAAAGCCGAGCTGCATGTCTTTTCCGTTGCATACCACAATGAAGCTTCCTGGTGTGTAGTGGTACTGCTGTTCCAGCGTGAGCAGGGCATCCAGGTGCAGCAGGGGAGTGACCCTGCCCCGCAGGTTGACTACCCCGGCCACAAAGGGAGGGGCCATGGGCAGGCGGGTAAGGGGCATATGCCGCAAGACCTCAACAATAACGCAAACCGGCAAAAGAAAAATTTGTTCACGCACATAAAAGGACACCATCTGCACCTTGTCTTGCGTTGCCAGTTGCGACTTCAGCGGTTCGCCTGCTGCCGGGACCGCGGCTGCCTCGTCATCCATGCCATGCCGGTATTGACCGGCTGTGGAGGCGGCGGCACAGGGCATTCCCGTGGAGACATGGGGCGAATCCGCCTCCGGACAGGGCATGGCCGTCAAAGGGGTCTGCACAGGCAGGGCGGCAAGCGTTTCACCGCCAAGATATTTCTGCACAAAAGCCCGTTCCGCATCACTGAAGGATGACGTTGCTCCCTGTTCGGGCGGCGTAAAGGACAGACCGGCGAAGTATTCTTCAGGCGTTTTTACCATAGGTGCAACACTTCCTGGGCCAGAGACTCGTAGCAGCGTGCGCCTCTGGAGTTTTTGTCTATGTCGTAGATGGTGCATCCCTGTGCGCTTGCCTCTCTGAAGCGCGTGTCCACACCCACTACTGAAGCAAACATGGCATGCCCCATCTTGTTCTGCAAAAGCTCAAGCACCCTGGTGCAGGCTTTGGCGCGCCGGTCATACATGGTGGGCAGCGCCCTGTAGAATACCGGCCTGCCAAGGGCCTTGTTGAGCGTATGCAGCGTGTCAAACAGCAGTTTCAGTCCGTGCAGGGCCAGAAAGTCTGTCTGAATGGGAATGATAAGCAGGTCTGCCGCAACCAGGGCATTGACCAGAAGAATGCCCACATGCGGCGGGCAGTCCAGCACCACAAAATCATAGCTGTCCCGCACGCAGTCAAGGCTTTTCGTCAGTACGCTGCCTTTGGCGCTGCGGTCCTTAAAGTCTACTTCAAGTTCTGAAAGCCGTATGCTGCCCGGAGCCAGATCCATGCCGTGCAAAGCCTGCGCGCGCACCATGTGCGGCCACAGATCGGGCCAATGGGCCTCGTCGGCAAGGAAAAGGTCGTGCAGACTGTATTGCACATCCTCCGGATAAATTCTGGCATGCAGGGTTGCGCAGGCATGGGGATCAAGATCCAGCAGCAGCACTTTTTTGTCCGCACGCGCCAGCGCGCTGCCCAGACTTACCGCGGTGGTGGTTTTTCCCACGCCGCCTTTTTGATTGGCTATGGCAAGAACCTTGGCTCGCATGCCTGCCCTACGCCATCTTGCGGTAGACTATGGTCCCCTTGAAATGCTCAAGCTGGAATGCGCGACTGATATTGTGCAGCGATTCTGAATGGCCGATGAGCAGCGCCCCGTTGATTTCAAGGTTATCATAAAAGGCGTTTATCACCTTGCGCTTCATTTCATCGTCAAAATAGATGATGACGTTGCGGCAGAATACGATCTGCGACTTTTCCACCCGTTTCAGCTGTTCCCTGTCGCTGAGGTTAATCTGACCGAAGGAAACGATGTTCTTGATTTCCGGCTTGATCTTGTAAAGGCTTCCGTCCTTGATAAAGTAGGCGTCGACGATTTCCTTGGGGGTGGTACGCAAGGCGTATTCGCTGTAAATGCCCTGTCTTGCGGCGGCGAGCACCGCTTCAGAAAGGTCGTTGGCCGTTATTTTGATATCCCAGCTGTGAATTTCGCTTTTGAGCACTTCGTGCAAAATGATGGCCAGGGTGTACGGCTCTTCACCCGTGGAGCAGCCCGCCGACCAGATGCGCAGTTTTTTTGAACCGTTGCGTCGGCACTGATCAAGTATTCCAGGCAACACGTGCTTTTGGAAAACCTCAAGCTGTGGAGGATTGCGGAAAAAGCTGGTTTCGTTGGTGGTCACCACCTCAAAGAGCTTGTTCAGTTCCGTTCTGCGGCTGACGTCAAAGCGAAGATAGTTGTAATACTCGCTATAGCTTTTGAGGTTCAGGTCCTTGATGCGGTTGGAAAGGCGGTTTTCCACAAGGTACTTGCGGTTTTCCGCGATAAAGATGCCGCACTGCTGATAGATGAAATCACGCAGCTGCAAAAACTCTTCATCTGTTATCTGAAGGTCTTTGCGAAAGGGCGAAGTTGCCCTGGCGCTGGCCGGAGCCGTTGCGGGCGCGCGAAAAGCCGACGTGGGCGACAGGGGCTGGCGCAAGGCTTCG
>NZ_JBAIYR010000162.1:0-4978 GCF_036763145.1 Desulfovibrio sp. 1188_IL3213
GGCCAAGGCAGGCAGGGGCAGAGCGGCGATTGCGGGTACTCTTCCTGTCCCGCAAGCCATTGCAGCCATATGGTGCGACGGCGCGGGCCGTCGCCTTCGCACAGATAGACAGACTGCCATGTGCCGAGGCACAGTTCGCCGTGCTCCACAAAGAGGGTCAGGGACGGCCCGTGCAGGGTGGCCTTGATGTGGGCGTCGCTGTTGCCCTCGGCATGGTGGTAGTCGCCGTGGCGCGGCACGAGGTCGCTGAAAAAGGTGAGCATGTCGCGGCGCACGTCGGGGTCTGCCCCTTCGTTGACCGTCAGGCCGCAGGTGGTGTGCGGGCAAAAAAGGGCCAGTACGCCGTTGCGCCAGCCCTTTTCAATGGAATTTCGCCGCACCAGGCCGCGTAGCTGCATTGTGATGTCGCGCATGTCGCAACGGCATGTTGTTTCAATTTCCAGATGCAGCACAGGCAGCCTCCTGCTGTCAGAAGCTCGCGAATTCCGTCAGGTCGGAACTGGCGATATAGTCCAGTTCTTCCCGCTGGTTTTCGGGGGTTTCGGTATACAAAAAGCCGAACAGGCCGTAGCGGGAATAGTCGTTCTTGCGCAGGCGCAGCACCTTTGCAAAGCGGCGGCACAGGGCCTCATAGTCAAAATCGCGTATGGTCGGGCAGTTGGCGGGTGTGTTCAGGGCCATGAGGGTATAGAGATTGCCCTCTTTGCCCTTGAGCGCCTCTTCCCAACAGGGGCGCGCGCCTTCAAGAAAGCAGCCGTAAGAGTGGAAGCCCCAGGCAAAAAGGCTCACGTCCGTGCTGCACCATCCGGCAAAGCGCAGCGGATTGAATTCTATGGGCAGAATGCGCCCGGCGGCGCTGCGGCGCAACTCCACATGCGTTGGAAAGTTCCGCAGCCCCAGAATGGCGTTGACCCTGTTGAACCAGGCTTCAAATTCAGCCAGGCGGTCGCGGATGATGGCGGCGCTTGTGTAGTACAGGCGGTCGCTCACGTCATCGGCTCCCGCAAACTCATGGCGCAGGATGTTGCAGATGACGGCGCGGCCGTTCTGGTCAAAATACACGTCCACGGCAAATTCGTCGCCCTCGATGTATTCTTCCAGCAGCCAGTCGCCGCCGTCAACCACGGACTGCGGATACTGCTCCGACCAGCGCGTGGATTCTTCGGCAATGGCGGCCTTTGCGGTCTGCCAGTCTTCCGCATTGTTGATGCGGTAAACGCCGAGGCTGAAAAAACCCACGGCGGGCTTGAGTATGCAGGGCGTGCGCAGTTCGTCGAAGGGCAGGGCCTGCATCTGCGCAAAATCAAGGCGGCGGTAGTAATAGTCCGGGTCCAGGGGGCGGAGCAGTTCGCGGGTAAGAGCCTTGTTTTTGAGTCTTTCAATGGCGCGGGCCAAAGGCTGCGCGCAATGGGCCGTTACCCAGGCAAGGGAGTTTTCCGAGCAGGTATACAGGCGGGGAGGCACGGCGTCTTCACGGTCTTGCCCTTCGCGCAGCAGGGCGGCAAAACGGTCTTCAGACACAATGTTGAGAGCGGGTATGCCCAGGACCTCAAGCTCGGCCGCGCAGTCGCGGGCCATGTCGTTGTCCAGTACGGGCTCCTGCCGGTTGGCGGCATAGGCCGCCAGTTCCGGCGAGACGTATGGTTGATCGAGAATTATCATTCACCACCCAGCACGCGGAAGTAGACCGCGGGTTCTTTGAGCAGCCCGGCGTCAAGAGTGCGCTGCAGGGCGTCGCTCATGGCCTGGGCCGTGGTTTCGTGAGTCATGAAAACAAGCGGCACGCCCTGGCCTTCATCGGACTTCTGGATGACCTGAGCCATGCTGATGCCTTCTGCGGCCATGCAGCCTGAAAGATCGCGCAGCACGCCCGGAGCGTCCTGCACCATCACGCGCACATAGTAGCACGAGCGCCATTCTTCGGGCGGCACAATGGCGGCCTTGGGCAGGTCTTTGCCCACAAATCCCGTATTGTTGGGCCGTTCATCGCGGGCCACGGCCAGCAGGTCGGCCAGCACGGCTCCTGCGGTGGGCAGATCGCCCGCGCCGCGTCCGTGGAAAAAGAGCGGACCAGAGGCATTGGCATCCACCCGCACGGCGTTGTACGCGCCGCCCACGCGGGCCAGCAGGTACTTGTGGTACACAAGGGCGGGAAAAACACCGGCTTCAAGGCGCACCGGGCCTTCGCCGCAATCGTTGCCTCCGATTTTTTCCTCGGGACAGGGAACCTGCCTCACCTGGCCGATGAGCTTTATGCGGTAGCCGAATTCCCGGGCCAGACGGATGTCCAGCGCCGAAAGGCCGCGAATGCCGCGCACGGAAAGAGCTGTATAGGGATAGTTGGCCCCGAAGGCAAGGCGGATAAGCAGAATGAGCTTGTGGGCCGCGTCATGCCCGTCAATGTCCAGGGTGGGGTCGGCCTCGGCATAGCCCAGTTGCTGGGCCTGCTTGAGGGCAACGTCAAAATCCAGTCCGTTGGAGGTCATTTCGGACAGGATATAGTTGCTTGTGCCGTTGAGAATGCCCATGAGGGACTGGATGCGGTTGCCCGTAAGGCTTTCCTTGAGGGCCTCCACAATGGGTACGGCCCCGGCCACGCTGGCCTCATAGCGCAGGATGCGCTTTTTGCGGTCGGCTTTCTGGAAGAGGGAAAGGCCCTCTTCGGCCAGCAGCGCCTTGTTGGCCGTGACAATGTGCTTGCCCTGATCCAGGGCGCGGTCGATGAGGTCACGGGCATGGTCAATGCCGCCCATAAGCTCCACCAGCACGTCGATTTGCGGATCATCCGTCAGATCGCGCGGATTGGTGGTCAGTTCGGCCCCTTCGGGCAGGGGAACGCTGCGCGCCTTTTTGGCATTGCGCACGAGCACCTTTCTGATCAGGATATCCCGACCCGAGCGGCGGCGGATGAGGTCCGCGTTTTCTTCAAGCAGGCGCACCAGGCCGCCGCCCACTGTGCCGAATCCGGCCAGACCCACTACAAGTGGCTTGTCGCTGTTCTTGGTCATGATGTCTCCTGAAGTGCCCGGTTGCCGCACCGTAACTGATGAGGCACCTTTTTTTGCCGAAGTCCGGGCCGTGTGGCCCGGACTTCGTGTGTTCGTTTTACCTGGCGGGCGGTATCCGCCGGTGTTTTTATCTTTTCATGAGGCTCTCTGTCACGGTTTCCCTGCAATATGGCCTTGAAACCCCTCTAGTCGGACGCGCCGGACAGCAGCTTGCGCATGCTGCTGATGGCCTGCCGGGTGCGGTGCTCGTTTTCAATCAGGGCAAAGCGCACAAACTCGTCTCCGTAGGAGCCGAAGCCCAGGCCCGGAGAAACCGCCACATGGGCCTCTGTGAGCAGCAGTTTGGAAAACTCCACCGAACCCATCTTGCGAAAGGCTTCAGGTATGCGCGCCCACACGAACATGGTGGCCTTGGGAGAAGGCGCTTCCCAGCCTATGCGGTTCAGGCCGTCAATGAGGCGGTCGCGCCGCTCCTTGTAGATATTGCAGATATTGTTCACACAGTCTTCGGAACCGTTGAGCGCTACTGTGGCCGCGATCTGCACGGGCTGGAAGATGCCGTAGTCAAGGTAGCTCTTGATGCGCCCGAGGGCGTGAATAAGCTGCTTGTTGCCCATGCAGAAGCCCACGCGCCAGCCGGGCATGGAGTAGCTTTTGGACAGGGTGTAAAATTCCACGCCCACGTCCTTGGCCCCCTTGGCCTGAAGAAAGCTCGGCGCTTTGTAGCCGTCAAACACAAGATCCGCATAGGCAAGGTCGTGGATGACCCAGATGTTGTTGGCCTTGGCGAAGTCGACAATCCTTTCAAAAAAGGCCAGGTCTGTCACTTCGGTGGTGGGGTTGTGCGGATAGCAGAGGAAAAGCAGCTTGGGCTTGGGCCAGGCATGCCGCATGGCGGCCTCAAGGTCTTCAAAAAAGTCGCGGCCGGGACCGATGGGTACGCTGCGCACATCCGCGCCTGCAATGACGGGCGCGTATTTGTGGATGGGATAGGTGGGGTCCGGCGCAAGCACCACATCGCCCGGCTCAAGCATGGCGAGCGAAAGGTGGGCCAGACCTTCTTTGGAGCCCATAGTCACGATGGCTTCACTGTCCGGGTCAAGATCTACATCAAAGTGGCGCTTGTAGCGGTCGCACACGGCCTTGCGCAGGTTGGGAATGCCGCGGGAAAGGGAGTAGCGGTGGTTGATGGGCTTGGCTGCGGCCTCGGCGAGCTTTTCCACAATGGGGGCGGGCGTGGGAATGTCCGGGTTGCCCATGCTGAAGTCCACGATGTCGATATTCTGCCGACGAAGTTGCATCTTGAGGTCCCCCACCACGGCGAAAACGTAGGGGGGCAGACGGCGAATGCGTGAAAACTCTTCCATTGTCCTGCTCCGGAGCATGATGATTGTCCCGTCAAAGGCAAAAGCGCCCTTGCGTTGGCGCGGTCTGCGTTGGCGCCTGGCCGCGCTGCCTGAAAAGTCGCGCGCTGTCGCGCCTGGGCGCGGACGCAGCAAACGCCTGCGGGCGCGTCCTCTTCAGTGTGGTGCAGCATAGCCAGCGAAAAGCCTGTTTGTAAAGCTTCACGACACTGCAAAAAACAATTAAACCCTTCTTTTCACATTGTTACATTAGTCACGGCAGGGCCGGGCATATCCTGCGCCTGAAGTTGACCCACGCCCGGCCGTCTTTGCTTTCAGGCTATTGTGTTGTATGGTCAAAGGGTATGCCACCGGAGGAAAGCATGGACGACCACATACGTTTTGATCACCAGACTTTTGAACTGCACCTGCTTGACCAGCGGTTTCTGCCTGCACAGGAAGCCGACTTTGTCTGCCGCACGGTGGAAGACGTGGTTTATGCCCTGCAAACCATGGTGGTTCGCGGCGCGCCCGCCATCGGGGTTACGGCGGCCTGGGGCTGCGTGCTGGCCCTCAGGGAGGCTCAGGGACCTGATTGGGCCGCCCGGCTTGAGCAGGGCATGGAGC
>NZ_JBAIYR010000163.1:0-4924 GCF_036763145.1 Desulfovibrio sp. 1188_IL3213
TTTGAACAGGCGGCGCAACTGCGCGACCGCATCCGTGTTTTGCGGGCGCGGCTTATTGCGTTGCCGGACTGAGGGCGGGGCGCGGGCAGCGGGTCCATCTGGGCGCGTGATGCCCTCCAAACGGGCGTTTTTCAAGCTTTCGCGGATAGATATTTTCAAAAAGGTCTTTCATGGCACAGAATAAAGAATATCAGGGCGGGCCATTGCAGCACAGCCTTTTTTCCTCCGGTCCCACCGGCGAAGAGCGTCGGCGCGCCCAGTGGCTTACGGCCGAGCTTGAGCGCCACAACCGGCTTTACCACACGCTGGACAGGCCCGAAATCAGCGATGAGCAGTTTGACGCCCTGTTCCGTGAGCTGCAGGATCTGGAAACCCGCTGGCCGGAACTGCGTTCGCCCCATTCGCCGACATTGCGTGTGGGGGGCGGGCTGCTGGACGGTCTCGCAAAAAAGGCCCACAGCCTTCAGATGTATGGTCTGGATAACGTATTTTCAGCCGAGCAGTGGCAGGAGTTTGCGGAACGCATGGTTCGCGCCTGGGGCGTTGATGTAAACGGTCCCCTGCCGGGAAGCTTCTGGTGTGACCCCAAACTGGATGGTCTGGCTTTGGAGATCATCTACGTCAATGGTGTGCTGCAGGAAGCTCTCACCCGTGGTGACGGCGAGGTGGGCGAAGTTGTTACCGAGGCCGTGCGCACCATACGCACCGTACCCCTGCGGCTTGCAGGACCGGGACCTTTTCCTGCCAGGCTTGAGGTGCGGGGCGAAGTCGTCATGTACAAGAAAGATTTTGCCGCACTTAATGAAAAACAGGAAGCCCTTGGCCTGAAAACCTTTGCCAATCCCAGAAACGCCGCGGCAGGAACCCTGCGCCAGCTCGATACTTCCATTATCGGTTCGCGGCCCTTGCGTTTTTTGGCCTACAGCCTGGGTCAGGCGCTTTGGTCGCCCGCGCCCGCCTGCCTCCTGCAGTCCGAGGTTATGGAGCGGCTTGGGGAATACGGCTTTCTCACCCCGCCGGACGGCAGGCTGTGCCGCAGCGTGGGGGAAGTGGAAGAGTACGCCCAGTGGGTCAGGGAGCACCGTACCGCTTTTCCTATGGAAATCGACGGGGCTGTTGCCAAGCTCGACAACCTTGAAGCCCAGCAGGCGCTTGGCTTCACCGCGCGCGCACCGCGTTTTGCCGTGGCCTTCAAGTTTCCGGCGGAACTGGCGCAGACCCTGCTGAAAGACATTGAGATACAGGTGGGCCGTACAGGCGTGCTCACTCCTGTGGCGATGCTTGAGCCTGTATCTGTGGGCGGTGTTATGGTTTCGCGTGCCACCCTGCACAATGAAGATGAAATACGCAACCGCGATGTGCGGGTGGGCGATACGGTCATGGTGCGCCGCGCGGGCGATGTTATTCCCGAGGTGGTGGGGCCGGTGCTGGAAAAGCGCCCGGAAAACGCTCAGGAATACGTTTTTCCCCATACCTGCCCGGCATGCGGCCAGCCTGTGTACCGGGAAGAGGGCGAAGCGGCCTGGCGGTGCGAAAATATGGCTTGTTCCGCCATCCGGCTGCGGGCCATCACGCATTTTGTGTCCAAGGCCGGGCTGGATATTGCAGGCGTGGGGCAGAAATGGATAGAACAACTGGTCAGCAGCGGCCGGGTGCGGTCTCCTGCGGATCTTTTTACCCTTACGGTGCAGGAACTCCTGGGCTTTGAGCGCATGGGAGAGGTGCTGGCCCATAAGTTTGTGGACGCGCTTGCCCGTGCAGTGCATTCCGCCACCCTGCCGCGCCTCATCAGCGCCCTGGGCATAAGGCATGTGGGCGAACAGACCGCCCGCACCCTGGCATTGCATTTTGAGACTCTGGATGCGTTGGAAAGCGCCACTGCGGAAACACTGCTGAGCCTGCCTGATGTGGGACCTGAAGTGGCGTCGTCCATTCATAATTTTTTCAACAGCCCCGCCAACAGGGAGCAGCTTGAGCGCTTCAGGGCGCTGGGTCTGTGGCCGCGCGGCGGCGGTTCTGCTGACGGCCCTGACGAGGGCGGCCTGATATCCGGCCCGCTGGCCGGAAAGAATATTCTTTTTACCGGAACCCTGAGCATACCGCGCGGTGAGGCCGAAAAGCTGGCCGAAGCCGCCGGGGCCACGCCGCTTGGCGGAGTAAGCAAAAAACTTGATTACCTTGTGGCGGGTGAAAAGGCGGGCGGCAAGCTTGAAAAAGCGCAGGCGCTGGGCGTGCCGGTGCTTACCGAAGAGGAATTTATGACCATGTTGCGCGAAGCCGGAGCGGCTTCGGAATAATTTGAATACAAAGCGAGCAAAGCATGAGTACAGCCATCATCGTGGTAGGGGCCAACGGGCGCATGGGCAAAACCATCAGCCATCTGGCGGCGACGGAGCCGGCCTTTAGCCTGGCAGGACTGGTGGACAGCAGGGAGCATGTGGAAAATCTGGCAGGAGCGTCCTGTCCGGTGGGCGACAGCCTTGCGGCGGTGCTGCCCAAAGCGCCGGGCGCGGTGGCTATTGATTTTACGGCCCCGGCCGTGAGCCTGCAATCGGCCCGTGCCGTGGCCGAAAGCGGTCATGCCCTGGTTATCGGCACGACGGGCTTTACGGATGCGGAAAAGGACGAACTGCGCGAACTGGCGAAAAAAACTCCCATTTTCTGGTCGTCCAACATGAGTATAGGCGTCAATGTGCTATGCAAGATTTTGCCGGAACTGACCCGCGCCCTGGGCGATGCCTACGATATCGAGATGGTTGAACTGCACCATAACCGCAAGAAAGACAGCCCCAGCGGCACGGCTCTGACCCTTGGCGAATGCCTGGCAGAGGCTCGCGGCTGGCAGCTTAACGATGTGCGTTGTTCTGCCCGCGACGGTATTATCGGCGAAAGGCCCAAAGCCCAGATCGGCATACAGGCCATACGCGGCGGCGATGTGGTGGGCGTGCATACGGTGTACTTTATGGGTCCCGGCGAGCGCATCGAGGTGACGCATCAGGCCCATTCGCGCGATACCTTTGCCCAGGGCGCGCTGCGGGCGGCGGCCTGGCTGGCGGGACAGAAGCCGGGCAAGCTGTACGGCATGCGCGATATGTTCTAGAACTAATTGCCCTTACTCACGCTGGCACGCCACTGAAACCCATTGCGCACAAATGCATAAGACCCTTTTCAGCCCGCTGTTCGTGCGGCGCATGAAAAGGGTCTTTTTCTTCGATCTGGCGCCTGCTCACGCAGCCGTCTCAACAGTTCAAGGGAAAAAAATGCGCTACAGCGGCGGCAGCATGCCCTTGAGCATGCCCTGACCCGTGGATTCAAGCACGGCCCGCCACAGGTCGGAGTAAATGTTGAGCTTGCGACGTTTGCGTGTGACCAGTTCCAGAGGCAGGTGCACGTACCGGTCCTGAATCTTGCCCACCACCATATGGGTGCGGCCCGCCATGGCGGCATGCACCGCATACTGGCCCAGAAAGCCGCAATAGACCTTGTCGTTGGCGCTGGCGGGAATGGAACGGATAATATAGCTCGGGTCGATATATTTTATGGAATGAGCCAGGCCGCGCACGTCCAGATAGGCGTTGATGGATGTGCGCAGGAGTTCGGATATGTCGCCCAGCACGGGATTGCCGGAAGCATCGGTACCGTTCTGCTCTGTCAGCAGATGCTGCCCGGCCCCCTCGGCGGCAACGATGACGGCATGCCCACGCGCTTTCAGGCGTTCTTCCAGCGCGGGCAAAAGCCCCCCCTCGCCCTCAAGGCAGAACGGGGCTTCGGGAATAAGCACAAAGTTTACTTCCTTGAGAGCCAGCGCTGCCCGTGCGGCAATAAAGCCGGACTCGCGCCCCATAAGCTTCACCAGCCCGATGCCGTTGGGAACGCCGCACGCTTCGGTGTGGGCGCATTCAATGGCTTCCGTCGCCTTGTAGACGGCGGTTTCAAAGCCGAAAGACTGGGGAATGAAGTTGATGTCGTTATCAATGGTTTTGGGAATGCCGATAACGGCAAGCTTCAGGTTGCGGGCCTGTATTTCGGTGCTGATGGCCTGCGCGGCCTTCATGGTGCCGTCGCCGCCGATCACGAAGAGAATATTGACATTGCTGCGTTCAAGCGTGTCCACAATTTCTTCGGCGGCCTGCGGCCCGCGTGAGGAGCCGAGCATGGTTCCGCCAAAGCGGTGTATGTCTGCCACGCCTTTGGGCGTCAGTTCCTGAAGGGTATGCCCGTATTTGGGGATAAAGCCTTCAAGGCCGTAAGGAATCCCCAGTATGGACGGCACGTTGTATGCGTGAAATGCCTCCATCACAATGGCACGTATGACGTCGTTGATGCCGGGGCAGAGGCCGCCGCAGGTCACGATGGCGCACTTGGCCCGCGTGGAATCGAAATAAAGCTTTTTACGCGGCCCGGCAGCCTCAAGGCATACGCCGAAGGCTTTGCCCGCTTCGTCTGTCAGTTCTTCATCCACAAAAATCTGTATGGTCCTGTGGTCGGCCCAGGTGCGATAGGGCAAATGGGAGTCGAGCTTGCAGGGGCCAAGGGTGCGTATATCCGTTTGCAACGTGCATTCTTTATTCATACCGGCCTCGCGCGTGTTATTTGCTCAGTCCAAGTTCGTCGGCGCTGGCGCGCATGGCCTCGATGGACAGGGCCAGAAATTCGTCCAGGTCAAGCCCGGCCTCTGTACACTGCCGTATGTTGTCACGGCTGACACTGGCCGCAAACGCTTTGTCTTTCATTTTTTTCTTGATGCTTTTGACTTCCATGCCCTCCATGCCCGTGGGGCGCATAAGGGCAGCCGCGCTGATAAGGCCGGTGACGCTTTCACCGCAGCGCAGGGCGTAGTCAAAGCGGGTGGCGGGTTGTGCGCCATTCATTTCACCGGCATGGGCGCGTATGGCTGCAAGAGCCGGCTCGGGCAGGTGGCCGG
>NZ_JBAIYR010000164.1:0-4908 GCF_036763145.1 Desulfovibrio sp. 1188_IL3213
GATAGCCCCGTTGTCAGGCCGCCGGAGCCGCAGCCCGCCTCAATGATGGTGCGGCCCGGCCCGGCTCCGAGGCGCAGGCAGATATAGGCGATGTCCTTGGGGTAGATGATCTGCGTCTGACGCTTGAGCGTCTTGAGGCGGTCATAAAGGGTGGCTTCCATGACCTGTATTGGCACTTGCTGGTTGGTGTAGATCACGCTGCCGAAATCGCAGCGGGCCACATCAGCGGCCGGTAAGGCGCCGTCATTGCTGTGCCAGTCCTGACCTTCGGTCAGCTTTTTGGTGTAGCGGCGGCCCTTGGGGGTCACATAGACAACAAGAGAACCGTAGGGAATCATGAATTTCCTTTGTGTTGCGGCGTTGGCGCGCGGTATCGGGCATCATGAGGGGGCCGTGCGGCCCCCTCTGTAAAAAAGCGTCTCCGGCCTGCGCCGGGCCAGTTTGTTCCTGACATGGCAAGCTTTCAACCGCGCAGGCTGAAAGCACGTTCCTCTAGACAGTGTCTAAAACATCTGGCGCATAAGGTCTTCGCCGCCCTGCGAGGTGTCGACCACGCTGTCGTCCTCAGTGGTGGCGGCTGTGGCCGAAACGCCCTGTATGGGCATGTCGGAGCGGAAAGCAAGCCCGTCCATCATGGTGATGCCTTCGGGCATGGTAAAATCGTCCGCAGGGTAGCGGTCTTCCACTTCCACACGATAGTAGCGGAAGATGGGCGCGGCGGTACGCCCGCCCTGTTCCAGGCGGCCCAGAGACTGTAACTGGTCGTAGCCCACATAAACGCCCGTGACAAGGTGCGGTGAAAAGCCCACAAACCAGGCGTCGTGCTCTTCGTTGGTGGTTCCGGTTTTTCCGCCGATGTTGAATCCCTGCACCCTGGCGCGGCTGCCCGTACCCGCATTGACCACCTGCTTGAGCAGGGTCGCCATGATATAGGCGTTCTGCGGGGTGACGGCCTGCCACTGCTCCACGTCCTGGCGGTAGAGCACACGGCCCTGCGGGTCGCTTATGGACGTGATGATGCGCGGGCGCACGCCGATGCCCTTGTTGGCAAAGGCAGCATAGGCCTGGGTAAGGTTGAGGGGCGAAACGGCCACAGCCCCGAGGCTGACAGAAAGCTCCTGCGGAAAATGGGGTTCAAGACCCAGCGCCTTGGCCCTCTGGATCACATTGGCAATGCCTACCTGCTGGGCGATCCGCACGGTGCAGGTATTGCGCGAGAGCGCCAGTGCCTGATGCAGGGGCAGCTCGCCCTTGTAGTTCTTTTCGTAGTTTGAAGGCCGCCATACCTCGTTGGTATAGGGATTCACATAAACAAAAGGCGCATCAAGCACAGTAGAGGCGGCGGTAAAGCCCATATCCAGCGCCGTGGAGTAAACCACGGGCTTGAAACTGGAGCCTGGCTGACGGCGGGCCTGGGTAGCGCGGTTGAAATGGCTGTCGCCGAACTGATAGCCGCCGATAAGGGCCACCACATCGCCGTTTTCAGCTTCCACCGAGGCAATGGCCCCTTGCACTGCCGGTTCCTGCTGCAGCAGCAGGGAAATGGGAGCACCTTTTTTGGCGGTCGAAGGGTCAAAGGGGATGGTTTTCTTTTCCTTGCGGCCCTTGGCGTTGGTTTCGCTCACCGTGGTTTCCGCTGCGGACACCCAGATCAGGTCACCGGGGCTGACCACGAGCCTGGCATCCTTGACGGCCGGGGCGTAGATGCCCGCCACTTTGGGATTGGGCTTGCGCGCCCATGACATGTTGCTTACGGGGATAAGGCCGGTATAGCCCTGGCCCAGGCTTACGCGGGCCTCTTTGGCGTCGGCGGAAACAACAAGGGCCTTGACCCAGTTGCTGCCTGCAAGGTCCAGAGGGCTGAAAGTTTTTTGCGCGGCAAAGGCTTTCTGCTGTTCGGCATTCAGCTTTTCCAGCGGGCCGCGCCAGCCCTGGCGCTTGTCCAGTTCTTCCAGTCCCTGCCGCAGGGCTGCCCCGGCGGCGTACTGGTGGGACGGGTCCATTGAGGTATGCACGGTAAGGCCCGCTTCGTACACGTAGTCCACGCCGGACTTGTCCGTTTCTATCCCCAGAGCCTTGAGGTTCTGTTCCGTAAAAAATTCTATGAGCAGGCGGCGGGTTTCTTCAAGATACCACAGGGCCGCGCCCCCCATGCCTTCGGGCATGCTCCAGTACACCAGAGGCTCGGCGGCGGCTTTTTCGTATTCTTCGGGGCTGATCCACTTGAGGTCGCGCAGGCGGCCCAGAACGTACATCTGACGGTTCTTGGCCTCTTCCGGGCGGCGGAAGGGATTGTACGTGCTGGGGGCTTTGGGCAGACCGGCAATAACCGCGCTTTCGGCCAGGGTAATGTCCGAAGCGTGCTTGCCGAAATAGGTGCGTGCGGCCGCTTCCACGCCGTAGGCGTGCTCGCCCAGATATATCTGGTTCAGGTAGATGGTAAGGATCTGGTCCTTGGTATAGGTTTTTTCCAGATCATAGGCCAGAATGGCCTCTTTCATCTTGCGGGTGTAGCTGCGCTCGGAGGTCAGCAAGAGCTGCTTGATGAGCTGCTGGGTGATGGTGCTGCCGCCCTCGCCCTGACGCCCCTTGCGAAAGTTGTTGATGGCCGCGCGCAGGATGGCAGTGGGGTCCACGCCCATGTGCCGGTAGAAAGCGTCGTCTTCCGCCGCCAGAAAGGCCAGGGGCAGAAAACGCGACATTTCCTTGAGGCCGATGACAAAGCGTTTTTCATGATACAGCGTGCCAAGGGTGGAGCCGTCCCGCGCAAGAATGACAGACGCCTGAGGCTGCTTGTATTCAGCAATGCGGTTGATATCCGGCAGGTCGCGTGAGGCCCAGTAAAAGAGCATGACCACAGCGCCGCCACCAAGAAGGCCGCATACCAGTAGTATACCCACCAGCCAGAGGGTGAGCTTTTTCCACGACAGACGAATTTTCATGGCAGGGCGATACCGTTTTTTTGCCCCGGCGTAAAGTATGCGCGCAATCCCGCGCCGGGCTGGTTGTTGTGGATGACGCGCCGGGAAGGCTTTTTGCCGGATGTTGCCATGTGCTGGCAAAAAGCCTTGGGAAAAAATGAAACAGACCCGGATTCGGGAGGTTCCGGCAGAATGGAGCGTTACGCTCTGTAGATGAGGATAGTTCAGCTTCCGGTCTTTGCAAGGCCCGGCGTGGCTTTTACAAAAAAATGAAAATTAAAAGAGTTCTGATTTTTTGTAAAAATAAAAAGCGGAAGGTTTCCCTTCCGCTTTTTTTCCGAATGTAGTGGCGGACTACACGCAGCCGGTGGGCTTGGGCAGGCCGGCCATTTTGCAGGCGCCCTTGCCGGGACCGGAGGGGAAGAGTTCGTACACTTCCTTCAACTTGTAGCCGGTGTTCTTGGACAGAATGCGGACCATGGGAGCGATGCCGTTCTTCTTGTAGTAGTCCTGCAGGAAGTCAAGGATCTTCTGGTGGTCAGCGGTGATTTCGGAGATGCCTTCGGATTCCTTCACATAATCCATCCATTCGGGGCACCAGTCGTCAAAACGCAGAAGGAAACCGTCTTCGTCAACTTCAAAGCTTTTGCCTTTATAGGTGATCTCAGCCATGCGTGTGTCCTCCTTGGACAGATAGTACTCAACCTCGCCGGAACGATATGCTCCAGGCGCAGCCAACCGGGGTTACCCGGCCGAATTCCTCCAATGGGCGCGAAAGCATAATGCAATCACAACGAATGCCTTTATGCCATAAAAAAATTTTGATGGCAAGCCCTGACAGCTTTTTTTGGTCTGCCCCACTGATTCAGTCAAGATTTTTTTCCAGCGATCCTGAAAGGATGTGCTAATCTTGATTGGGTTGATCAAGCATTTTGCCGAATGCAGTACAGCACACGTCCGAGCTTTGCAACCTCTTCCATCAGGGTGTTTTCGGCCGCGGCGTTTTTAAGCTCACGCACCCGGATGAATATGTGACGATTGCCGTCCTCGTTGCTTACGGTCAGAACGGACAGCAGGCGCGCGTTGTGGGCGCGCAGCAGGTCAAAGAGGGGGCGGGCCGTGCCGGGCAGGTCGGGCAGCTCTATGGCGAACTGAAGGCCGCCAAGGCGCGCGCCGGTGATGTCCACCAGAGCCTTGAACACGTCATGGTCTGAAATAATGCCCACCAGCTTGCCGCTTTCTTCCACCACGGGCAGCCCGCCGATCTTGTTGTCGAGCATGATCAGGGCCGCCTGTTCCACCGTGTCGGAAGGTTTGACGGTCATGGGGTTGGCCGTCATAATGTTTTTGGCCTTGAGTTCGGCGAGCAGGTAGTGCATTTCGTACATGTCGAGCGTGGTGGCCTTGGAGGGGGAGGCGTCGCGCACGTCACGGTCAGAAATAATGCCCACCACGCGGCCCTTGTCGTCAAGCACGGGCAGGCGGCGGACATGGTGGTCTTTCATGAGCTTGCCCACCTTTAGCAGAGACGTCTCCGGGGTGACGCTCACAACATCGGTGGTCATCCAGTTTTGTACGGGCATGCTTCCCTCCGGTTTTCGATACGTTTCAGAGTTGGACGGCTGCGGAACACAGCGGCCTTTTTCTCTTTATACAACAACAGGCGGATGCTGCACAAGTGCGTCCGGGGAAGCCCCCGGCGCGGCGCGCAACGGAGATGAAAGCATGGTGGATGTGTATCTGGATTGCAGCGGCGGCATCAGCGGCGATATGACCCTGGCCGCTCTGGCCCATCTGGGCGCGAACTTTGCGCCGCTGACGGCAGCGCTGGAAAAGGCGGGCATCGCCTGTGAGCTGGATATCTGGGAAGAACTGAGGGCCGGGGGGCCGGGCAGGCGTGTTGAGGTGCGCTGGCGGCAGGAAGAACAGCCTTTGCGTCACCCTGCGGATATTGCGGCAATTTTTAATGCGGTGGATGTTTCCGCCA
>NZ_JBAIYR010000165.1:0-4907 GCF_036763145.1 Desulfovibrio sp. 1188_IL3213
GCGCCCAGGGGACGCAGTGCCGCGGGCAGTGCCGCGTTGCGGCCCAGGGCATCGCAGATGTCGGCCACGGGCAGATCTTTGTACCGATCAATTATGGAGGCATGAGGCCGGAACAAATCGTTATTGATGGCGTAGCGCATGGCAAACCTTCAGTTTTTGAAAAAATTTGCGCCCATCCGTAATAATGGCGTAATGATACGGATGGGCGCCATGTGGGGCATGGAGGAGTACTATGCGCCCAATTTTTCGACCTGGGGTACAGGAGCCGGAGAGGCGATTTCTATTGTGTCAAGATCTTCATTTTTCTCCAGCATGTCTTCTACGTTTATTTTTCCGCTCAGAACAAGGTTGGCGTGCTCAAGGTCAATGGATTTTTCCCATTTCCCGATGGCGACAGTGGCAACACAGTTTCCTATAAGGTTCACCACGGCGCGCATTTCGTTAAGAATGCGGTCAATGCCGATAACCAGGGTCATGCCCACAACCGGAATGATATTGGTGGCTGAAAGCGTAGCTGCCAGGGCAATGAGCGCCGCGCCCGCAACACCCGCGCCGCCCTTGGAGGTCAGCAGCAGGATAAGAAGCAGGGTAATCTGATGCTGCAGGTCCAGGTGGATATCCATAGCCTGGGCAATGAACGAGGCCGCCATGGTAAGATAGATGGCCGCACCATCAAGGTTGAAAGAATATCCCGTGGGAAAAACAAGGCCGACCACGGATTTTTTGATACCCAGAGCTTCCATTTTTTCCATGCTGCGGGGCAGAACGGCTTCAGTGCTGGCAGTGCCGAGAGTGATGAAGATTTCTTCCTTCATGTATTTGATAAGCTGCCAGATGTTGACGCCGGACATTTTGCAGATGAAGCCGAGCACGATAATGACAAACAGGGCGCTTGTGATGTAGAGGCAGGCCACGAGTTTGCCCAGAGAGGCAAGCGCGCCCACGCCGTATTTGCCGATAGTAAAGGTGATGGCCCCGAACGCGCCGATGGGCGCAAGCTTCATGATCAGGTTGACCACGCCCAGAAACGCGTTGCTGAAGCGGTCAAGCGTGCCAAGTATGGCCTGCTTGGGTTTGTCGCCCATGTGCGAAAGGCTCATGCCGAACAGCACAGAGAACAGCAGCACCTGCAAAAGATTGCCTTCTGCAAAAGCGCCCACCACACTATGGGGTATAATGCCCATAATGAATTCCTGTGTGGTTTGCTGTTTGGCCTGGGCAAATCTGCCCAGAGCCGAGGCATCCATGGTGGCGGGGTCTGCATGAATGCCCGCGCCGGGTTGAAAAACATGCACAACAATAAGACCAATAATCAAGGCCAGTGTTGTGACTATTTCAAAATAAAGCAGAGTTTTTCCGCCGACACGGCCAACAGCCTTGAGGCTGTCCATGCGAGCAATACCCACTGAAACAGTACAGAAAATGACCGGCGTAATGATCATCTTGATAAGGTTGATGAACGCGTCGCCGAGAGGTTTTAACTTGACTGCAATGTCAGGTTCGATAAAACCGAACGCAATGCCGAGGGCGATGCCCAGAAGCACCTTGAAATAAAGCGTAGAAAAAATTTTCTTTGACATGATTACCTCAGACACAAGTAGTGTATGGGGGGGCGCCACCGGCTTGCTGCACGGCATTAGTGGGCGAGCGCCCAGGGCCATAAGAGCTGGCGCCGGGTACAGACCGGCGCCAGCTCTTTATGGTTCTTACGCGCTTTCGTAAAGCCGGGTCATGATAAATTCACGGTGACCCAGGGCTTCAGCCGAGGTGTTGCGCCCGTTGCAGGTGCGGATGAGCATTTCAAGCAGCATGTCTCCCGCCTGATCCATGTTTATTTCCCGGCGCAGAAGGCCGGAAACGTCCACATCGATATGCTCGTTCATGGTGCGCACGGTGCGCGGGTTGGCCGAGAGCTTGATGACCGGCAGAATGGGGTTGCCGATGATGTTGCCCTGGCCGGTGGGGAAGAAGTGGGCCACAAAGCCCGAAGCGGCGCACAGGGTGACCATTTCGGCAGCAGCGGAAGAGGAGTCCATAAACCACAGGCCGGGACCGGTGGGGGATTCGGCCTTGTCGAGGCAGCCGATCACAGGAGCTTTGCGGCCGATCTTCTGGACGTTGCCCAGGGCTTTTTCCTCAATGGTGGTCAGGCCGCCCTCAATATTGCCCTTGGTGGGCTGGGAGTCACAGAGGTCGTCTGTTTTGTGGTCATCCACCACCTTGGCGTAGCGGTCAAAAAACGCCTTGAATTTGGCGCGCACTTCCTCATTGGCGCAACGCTCCATAACCAGGTGCTCGCCGCCGGTGATTTCAGTGGTTTCGCCAAACAGGGTGGTGGCCCCGGCTTCCCACAGCTTGTCAAAGGCGTTGCCGACGGTGGGGTTGGAAGCGATGCCGGATGTGGTGTCGGATTCGCCGCACTTGCAGGAAACCCACAGCTCGTCCACCGTACATTGAGTGCGCTGCAGCTCACTGGCGTAATGCACAAATTCCTTGGCCTTGAGGGAGGCGGCGCGGATGGTTTCCAGATCGCCGTGCTGCTCGATGCCAAAGCCCGCCACTGGCTTGCCGGTTTTGGCAATGCCGTCCACCACGCGCTGCGTCCACACCGGCTCAATGCCGATGACCACCACGGCTGCCACGTTGGGGTTGCAGCCCGTACCGATAAGGGTGCGGAAGTGCAGGTCGAGGTCTTCGCCGAATTGCAGGCGTCCGTAGGCGTGGGGCAGGGCCATGGTCCCCTTGATGTTGTTCGCTACAGCCTCGCAGGCGGCGTTGGAAAGGTCGTCCAGGGGCAGAATGATCACATGGTTGCGAATGCCCACACGTCCGTTTTCGCGGCGGTAGCCCATAAATGTCTTGTTCATCGGTTTACCACCTTTTGGTTTTGACGTTGTGTACATGCAGGTGTTCGCCGCGCTTGATGGGCTTGACGACCTTGCCGATATCCGTGCTGTACTTGATGATGGTGTCGCCTACCGCAAGGTCCTTGAGAGCGATCTTGTGACCGATGGGAATGTCGCTCAGGGTCTCGAATTCCAGTGTGGTGTCGCCATCCATCACCCAGCCGTTGAGCCGGTCGCCCTTTTTGACGCCTTCAACCACGACCACGCCAACGCTGTCGCCCGGCTCGTGCACCACAAAGTGGGTTGTCATACTGTTCTCCTTGGATAGTATGTTGGTAGTAGAACGAGATGTAATACACAAGCAATCTCTCTTATATGTGTTATCCGTTTTGTCGCATGGCTTTTGCGTTCCAATGCAGTTAAAAATATTGCATCTGGTATACGGTAAGACAGTATTTGCTTGTATTGCCCCAGTCTTGTTGAGCTATAAAGCAATGTGCGTGCCAGAGATGCCCTGAACGCGTTACCTGGTGCTATATAAGGATATTTTTTCACAAAACTGTTTGGCTGTTCAGTCTGCTTTGCTTAAATATGGGCAATAGCCTTGTTTTTTAGTCAAATGGGTGCCTATTATTGGGCAGGAGGAGAGTATGCCATACGAGCTTTCTGCCGGCGGCCTGAACAACCCGTCCCAGACAGTGGGTCAGGTGGTGCACCACCTGGCGCGGCTTGTTGTGGGAAAGATGGACCGTAATGCCTTTTTCCGCATGCTTGCAAAGCAGCTTAGTATTTTATTTCACTATGACCGCTTCTGCATCAATCTCTATGACGCGGAAAGAGAGTTTCTCAATCTGTTCACCGCGGCCGACGGCACGGTGGTGGAATCGCTCTCCAATACGCGCATTGCCCAGAACACGGTGGCGGGCCTGGCTATCGCCTCGCGCAAGCCCGTGGTCATCAATGATCTGACCAAGCATGACTTCGGCGACTCGCCCATGCCTCTTTCCACGGTGGGGCTGAATTCCACCATCGCCCTGCCTCTCATCGTCAACAGCGAGGTCATCGGCACGCTGCACGTGTCTTTTATGCAGCCGCCTGAAAATATCGTGCAGATTCTCAATGTGCTGCTGGAGCTGAGCCCCGTGCTGTCCACCTTTCTTTTTGCAGTGCTTTCCGAAGAACGCCTGGAGAAAGTGCGTGCGGCCCAGGCGGGCTCGGCCCGCAGTCCGGAAGCGGACCCCACCGGAAGCATCCTGCTGGCCGCCAGCCTGCTGGAAACGCCGGATATGAAAAAACTCATGGCGCTGGCCCGCAAGGTTGCCAAGCTGCACATTCCCGTCATGATTCTGGGCGAAACCGGCACGGGCAAAAGCATGCTGGCCCGCTGGCTGCATCTGCACAGCCCCAGGCGCAAGAACAGTTTTGTGAAGGTCAATTGCCCTTCCCTGCCTCCCACGCTTTTTGAAAGTGAAATGTTCGGCTACGCCAAAGGCGCGTTTACCGGGGCCACCAGCAAGCGGGTGGGGCGGGTGGAACTGGCCCAGGGAGGCACGCTTTTTCTGGACGAGATAGGCGAACTTGCGCCGGAGATGCAGAGCAAGCTTTTGCAGGTGCTGGAGGAAAACTCTTTTGAGCGTGTGGGCGAGGCCGCGCCCATCGGCGTGGATATGCGCGTCATGTCCGCCACCAATATTGACATGGCTGCGGCCATGAATCAGGGCCGTCTGCGTCGTGACCTGTATTATCGCCTCGGTTCGGTGGTTTTGCGCATGCCTCCCCTGCGGGAACGGAAAAACGACATCCCGTTGTTTGTGGAGCATTTTGTCAGGCAGTTTTCCCGAGAATACGAGATACACCCGCCCCGGCTTTCACGCCCGGTTATGGACGCCCTGCAGGAACATGTCTGGCCGGGAAATATACGTGAACTGCGCAATGTGGTGAGCCGCCTGCTGCTCCAGACCCTGGACGGGCAGATAACCGGCAGCTTTGTGGACGAGGCGCTGCACCTGTGGAAAGGCCCGGCCGGAACAGCGCCGTCAGCTCCCGTCGCGTCTGCGCCCG
>NZ_JBAIYR010000166.1:0-4887 GCF_036763145.1 Desulfovibrio sp. 1188_IL3213
GCTGTGCTTGCCGCCGCCTTTCCCGCCTGCAAGGCTGCCCGCGCCAACCCGGCGGCGGCCCTTACTTCGCTGTAGCCGCACAAGAGGATGAATACATGCTTGAAGCCATTGATATAGTTAAATCATATAATGCGGGTGGCGTGTCTTCCCCGGTACTGCGCGGCGTGAACCTGCGTATTGAGCAGGGAGAGTTTGTGGCTGTCACAGGCCGTTCCGGTTCGGGCAAATCCACCCTGCTCAACGTGCTTTCCACCCTGACCGAACCTGACAGCGGCCAAGTGCTTTTTGAAGGGGCAGACCTGCGGGCCATGCGCGAAAAGCAACGCGACCATCTGCGCAACAGCGCCTTTGCCATGATTTTTCAGGCGCATCACCTTATGCCCTACCTCACGGTGATGGAAAACGTGCTGCTGCCCGGGGCCAACAGTTTTCGCGGCATACCGGAAGAAATGCGCCGCAGGGCGGCCGCGTGCCTTGAACGTGTGGGGCTGGAGCATAAAAAAGACAGCCTGCCCTCTGCCCTTTCCGGCGGCGAACAACAGCGCGTAGCCATTGCCCGTGGCCTTGCCGCCGCGCCCCGCGTTCTTTTTGCCGACGAACCTACCGGCAGCCTGGACATGGTCACGGGCGACGCCATCATGCAACTCTTGCAGGAATTGAACCGTGAGGGGCTGACCATAGTCATGGTTACCCATAACCCGGACTATGCGGCACTGGCCGGGCGCAGCGTCCACATGCTGGAAGGGAATATGGATCAGGCTCCTCGCAGACATATTGGCTGTTGACAGACGCGCCCCTGTGGGTAATGGAAGAACTAGTCTTTCACCATAGGGAGTTTTCATGAAGAAAGTTCTTGTTCTCTGTTGCCTGCTGCTTGGCCTGCCTCTGGCGGCCCAGGCCGACAACGAAAAAATCGCCCCCGATTCCTTTATTTGTGCCGAGCTTGTGACCATCCCCATGACGGACGGTGGGCAGCCGCCCATTTTTGAGTCATTGCAGATCGATGGCTACGTCAGTGCCGGGTTGGGCGACACCGTGGCGCACCCTGAAATTCTGGCTCCCATACTTACGGAAGTGTATGCCTACTGTCAGGCAAAACCCACCGACAAGGTGGCCGACGTATGGGCCAAGGCCCGCAAGGCGCAGCCCACGCCCGAAAAGGGAACCTGGCAGGCGGATAAGACCACCTGCAAGAATTACAATGACGACCCCGACAACGGCAGTGGCTTTGTCATCTGGCTGGATGGCTATAACAGGGGCAAAAACAAAACCCAGGCTTCCATTCTGGAAAATGACGAAACCCTCAAGGTATTCCTGGACGCCTGCGCCAAGCAGCCCGATGCGCTGATGCTGGACGTGCTGGCAAAAAGCGCCAAGTAGGGCGTTTTACCTTTGAGCATCTGATTTTTCAAAGTTTTCTGGCGTTCACTACAGCGCGTAACAGCGCACACGCCTTGCAGCCAATAGTCTGCCCGCGAGCCGCCGGAGCCGCTGCAAATCAAGCCTGCTCTGGCATTCGGCACGCCTGAAAACAGCAATAGAACATTTTAACTTTGAAAAAGTGTAAATGCTCTACCGCTGCACGAAAGTGCTGCACGCCACAATGTGGCGTGGATTCAGCCGAAAATCGCATTTTTCGACTGAATGAAAACCTTGAAATGTGAAACATTTCAAGGTTAATCTGCCCTAGTCCGCTTTCCTGAGGGAAAGCGGACTATTTTTATCTGTGCCGCCAAGCGGAAAGGTATGTCGGGCCGTCGCAATCTCATGCCGTGCCTTCAGCCAGAGCCCTCACGCATGCGAAACGCGCAGCCCTTGCCCGACCGTGTGTCAATATGGACGCGAATGGGCCTTGTGCTTCTGAAAATCCTTCAGATACTGCGCGGCCACGTCTTCCGAGGTGATGAACAGCACATTTTCCGCATTCTTTTTGTCCACGCCCTTGCGCAGGTTGTAACTGCCTGTCTGCACTGTTTTTCCGTCATATATCACGACTTTGTTGTGCATGGTTTTGTGGTTGCCGTCCATATAGACGGCGGCCCCGGCATCCTTGAGCTGCTGCGCCAGATAGGGATTTTTGTCCTTGCCGCCGCCCTTGGCGTCAAGCACGGCCTCCACCTTTACGCCGCGCCCGGCAGCCTTGCCCAGGGCTTTGGCTATGCGGGGCTCAGAAAAATAGTAAGACAGGATATGAATGGACTTTTCAGCCCTGTTGATGTGGTCGATGACCGCCTCCCGGATGCCGCCGTCCGGGGCAAAAAAGGCCCTGGCTTCTGTCTGCGCGGCCCGGACCGGACCTGCTGAGAACGCCAGAGCCAGAACAAGGGCAATCAGCGGCAGGATTGATGTTTTCAACTTCATGAGACCTCCTGAAACAAATATCCAAACAGTTTTTCAACACCAGAGGCCAGAGGAGCAGAGGACGCCAGGCAACCGTATATGCCGTCCAGTAGACCCGGCAGACAAGACCGCTTTGACGCATGCTTCTCTTGCCTTCCCTGTAATGAGGTAGAACAAAATCGGTGGCCTTTCAAACCGGCATACGAGATGCAGGCCCATGCTGCCAGCCCGCCAAAACGGAATCTGGCTGCGGCGCTGGGCAAGTCGCTACGGCAGCGCGGCACGGGAATGCACTATCCGTCAACAGGCGAGAGGTGCAGCGTCTCCGTGGCTACACGCTCCAGAAACATCTGATCATGTTCAACCAGTACCATGCTCGGCTGATATTCCAGGATCAGGTTTTCTATCTGCACCCGTGAAATCACATCGATATAGTTCAGCGGCTCATCCCAAAGATACAAATGTGCCTCTTCGCAAAGACTTGCTGCAAGAAGCGCTTTCTTTTTCTGACCGGCGCTGAACCCGCTCATATCTGTACTAAACTGGCTTCGTTCAAAACCGAAGCGGTGCAGCACCGCCCGGAACAGGCTTTCATCAATACCCCGTTTACGGGTGAAGTCTTTCAGGCTCCCGGCCAGAAAGGAGGCATCCTGCGGGACGCAGGAAATGCGCAAACCGCCGGGAAGGTACATGGTTCCCTGAAATTCCGTCAATTTCCGGGCCAAAAGCTTCAGCAACGTGGATTTTCCACTGCCGTTTCTACCGGACAGTGCCAGACGTTCTCCGCTCATGATGCTAAACGAAATCTTCCGCAGCACAGGCACATCGCCATAGCTGAAAGACAAGCCCCGGCACTCTGCAAGGCGCCTGCTGTGAAACGTCTGGGGCCGCATGGACAGCGGAGCATCATTCTCCAGGTTACGCAAAAGCTGTTTTTTTTCATCCGCAGCCTTACCGCGCCGGGATTCCACGGTTTTGGCCCGCTGCATCATCTTGGCCGCTTTGTGTCCAATAAACCCACGGTCCACCGGCCCATTGCCGAATTTGCCTTTTTCGGCCGCTCGCGACCAGTCGGCACTGCGCCTGGCACTTTCCTCCAGCCGTGCTATCTCTTTTTTGAGCCTGCTGTTGTTCGCCAGTTCCTGTTGATCCCGCCGTTCGCGATTAGTCTGCCACGAACTGAAGTTGCCGCGCTGTAGCTCTATTCCTGCACGGTTAATGGACAATACATGGTCAATGCAGCCGTCCAGAAGAACCCGGTCGTGCGAAACCAGGATAAAGCCTTTCTTGGCCTGCAAGTACGTTCCAACTATCCGGCGCGCCTTGATATCCAGATGACTGGTGGGCTCGTCAATAAGCAGAAAATTATTTCCTCGCAAAAACAGCGACGCCAGCAGAAGCTTGGTGGCTTCACCACCGCTTAGCGTCCGAAACGGCCGTGCAAGTGCTTCAAGAGAAAGCTCCAGCAGCGAGGCCTCTCGCTCCAGCCGCCACTTCTCCAGGCCGGCACAGATGTTTCGGGCCACATCCAGACCACTCTGCTCCGTATTTTTCACGGCAAAGGGAAAATAATCCATCTCCACCGGCGTATGAATAGAGCCGCGATGCGGGTATTCACCACACAGTAGCTTCAAAAACGTGGTTTTACCGCGTCCGTTTCTGCCGATCAGGCCAAGCTTCCAGCCCGTATCAAGCTGTAGTGATACGCTGTCAAAAACCTGCAATCCTCCGGGGTGGGCAAAATCAAGACTGGAAATACTGATCAAAGCCATACAGGAAACCTCCTGGGCGTCTGGCCTCCGTATTCACGAAGTGCGCATAAAAAAAGACTGCTGGAAATTTCCTTTCCGCAGTCTCCAAATGCACGTCTACATCCCATAAAGAATGGAGAACGCCAGAGGCAAAACCAGGTAAAGCGAAATTCCCGCATGCCGAAGAACCATCGGGGGCATCCATCCCCCGTGCTCTGCACGGCAAAACATCACAGCATGTTTTAGCGGGAATTCTTCATTTGGCCTGATCCTGTTGAGGTTTTAAAAAAGTGTTAGCAGCCGTTTATGTAGTGTCATTCACCGCTCGCGTCAAGCCGCCCCTGGGACTCGCCCACGAGTGGGCATTTTAACTGTGAAATGCATATTTCAAAATTATTACAAATATCATTTTTAGATCAACAGGGCTTCCGCAGTATGCATCGCGAGCCTTACGCCACATGGTAATTAAAAATTCTTTGGGGGATGCAGAAGGGCCGCCTCACAGGCGGCCCAATAAAAACACACGAGAACATTTGTAAGACAAACGGCTTTAGATATCCCTGTAGCGTCCGCCGTTGGCTGCGGAGCTGACAAGGTGCGCATAACGCCGCAGCACCGGATAGGGGCTGCGCTTTTCCATCACGGTGCGGGCCGCGCGGCGACGTTCAAGTTCGTCCTCAGCCACCATCAGGTCAAGCTTGCGGCCGGGAATGTCGACATGGATCATGTCGCCTTCGCGCACAAGGCCGATAATGCCGCCGTCCGCCGCTTCGGGCGAAATATGCCCGATGGCCGC
>NZ_JBAIYR010000167.1:0-4879 GCF_036763145.1 Desulfovibrio sp. 1188_IL3213
GTTGCTTTCCGGCCGTAGCCGCATCGCTGTCGGACTGCCAGGGACGGCTTGTGCGCGCCAAAGGCAAGGCTGCCGTGCCGGCGGGGTAGCTTTCGGGCGGCATCTCCTGGAACTGCTCTTTGAGACGACCGGGCTTTTTGTCTGCCACAATGGGCTGAGAACTGTCTGTGGCGCGGCGGGTCATCAGGATGCCCGGCTCCGGATCAAGCAGACCGTCAAGATAGTCGCTCACAGTCACAAAACGCTGGCAGCCCCCGGCGCGCAGGTCACGAATGATGCGCGGCAGATCTTCCACAGTGCGCTTGTGCGTATCGTGAAACAAAAAAATGCCGCGCAGGGTGCCTGTATCGTATACCGTGCCGCGCGTGCTGCGCAGGGCGGCGTAGTTGGCGGGCAGGCTTTTCCAGTCGCGGCTGTC
The DNA here is from genome assembly GCF_036763145.1 of Desulfovibrio sp. 1188_IL3213. Classification (NCBI taxonomy): domain Bacteria; kingdom Pseudomonadati; phylum Thermodesulfobacteriota; class Desulfovibrionia; order Desulfovibrionales; family Desulfovibrionaceae; genus Desulfovibrio; species Desulfovibrio sp. 1188_IL3213. The sequence goes on from NZ_JBAIYR010000167.1 coordinate 419, forward strand.
CAGGGACCAGAGCATGATGCCCAGGCCCAGGCTTTCGGCCACGGCCACAGTCTGATTGTCATAGGCCCCGTAGGGGGGGCGCAAAAATGCGGGGCTGGCCCCAAGAGAGCGCAGAATGGCATCGGTCTGCCCGATTTCCTGCATCTTCCTTTCAGGAGAGAGCATGCGCAGGTTGGGATGTGAATAGGAGTGGTTGCCCACCTCATGGCCCTCGGCCAGAATGCGCCGCACAAGGTCAGGATGCCGCTCCGCCTGTTTGCCCAAAAGAAAAAACGTGGCCGGAATGCCGTATTCACTCAGCATGTCCAGCAACTGGGGAGTATTGGTAGAAGGGCCATCATCAAACGTCAGCGCGCAGAGATTTTCGCGCATGTGCTGATCCATGATGCTGCTGCCGTCCACCACCCGGGCCTGAACGCCCTGAGCAACACTTACGGCCAGCCCGAAAAAAAATACCGCCCAAAGGCGTATCCATAAGGGTTTCATTACATTGCCTCTAAAAAAGCTGCTGTCACCCCATTTCAGGGCCGCAAAACTGCTGTTATGGCTGCCGCAGATCCGGCTGACGCCGAGCGGGGTGCTACAGGAGGTCTAGCACTCCACCCGGCACGGCGCAAGACAATCAATGTGCCGGATTTATGGGGAATAAAAATTATATAATAAAATCAGCATATTAATTTTTTACTCCTGTAAAAAATTTTTTACTTCATATTTTTCGCTTGACTCTTCGGTAGGTTTTGCATAGAAACGTGTCTCCGGGAGGGCAGTTAGCTCAGCTGGTAGAGCACCGCCTTCACACGGCGGGGGCCACAGGTTCAAGTCCTGTACTGCCCACCACCAAAATCCGGAGCGGTAGTTAAGACGGTTATAACGCCGGCCTGTCACGCCGGAGGCCGAGGGTTCGAGTCCCTTCCGCTCCGCCAGAATGTTTAAAGGGAGTCAGCATGCTGACTCCCTTTTTTCGTTGCTGAAGGATATTTTTGCCGCTTCTCCTTCTTTTGCCCGTCGTTGAGCGTCAAAAAAAGCTTTCATCCCACATCACCAATCACGCATCCACATGTAATAAAAAGATTTATCCAGCATGGCCGGATTATTGCATTTTCCGGGTGTTCCCGCGCGGCCTGGCCGCGCCAATGCAACGCGCAAACAAGCGAGGTACGCATGACGCCCGTGATCTGGCTGCTGGGGCTTTCCGGCAGCGGCAAAACCACCCTTGGATCTCTTGTACGCCTGTTTCTTGAAGGACAGGGCCTGGAGACCGAGTTTGTTGACGAAAACCATTTTTGCCGTCAGGCGGGCCTTGCCGGCTCCGCACCCCACGAACGCATCACTGCGGTGAACGCCCTGCGCGATCAGGCCATGCAATGCCACGCCCAGGGGCGTGTCTGCATTGTGGCAGCCACAACGCCCTACAGCGGCATGCGCCAGAAAAACCGCGAAAATCTGCCCCTGTACCATGAGATATGGGTGCGCTGCTCCCTGCAGACCCTGGTCAACCGCGACACAAGAGGCTTGTACGCCAAGGCCGGACAAAGCCATGTGCCGGGCCTGAGCGGCCTCACCGACAGGTTTGACGAGCCGCTTCAGGCAGACCACATTCTTGACACGGACCGGCATGACCTGGCTGAAAGCTACCTGATCCTGCGCAATCTGGCCCTGGATGCACTGGCCAAGGCCCGCAACTGGAACCGGCTGGCCCAGGCATTGCCTTCCACTGCGCTGCCGCCGTCCATGCCCGTCCGGGAACGCTGCATTGCCCTTTAAAGCAGACTGGTTTGGGAATATGCATTACAAGGCGTAAGCGCGCCCATTACGATGCGTAACTGTATAGATAGATTGCGCTTACGCGCGCAGCCGTCAGACAATTTCAAAAAGGGGCCGCTCTTGGGCCTTTGGCGCAAAATAGGGCAAAGCACTGGTAGGAATGGCATAAAAACGTAAAAGGCATATACGTTCAACGGTAAAATCGTCAAAACCTGCTTAATAGCCGATATTCTCGCCCGAAAACAAGAAATCCGGCCCTTTTTAGCCCGAAGAGCACTATGGTGCTCAACCGGGGTAAAAAGGGCCGGTCCGCATCTAGAGCAGATTAACTTTGAGAATATACATTCTCAAAGTTTAAGGCACGCTCACTTCGGCGTTTAACCGCGCAGATAAACTGCGCTTACGCCTCCGTAGCGAACGTCTGCTCACGCAGTCGTCCGAGCAATTTCAAAGTGAAATTGCTCTAGAGGAGTTAACAAATGAAATGAGTTAACTCCTCTGCAAGGATTTTCTTGAAAATCCTTGCCTCGAAATGCGAGAAGGCAGGCAAAAGCCTGCCTGCATTGCGCGGCGCAAATTTTCAGAAAAAAATCCGCACAGATCAGTTAAACATCCCGAATGTCAGACCGCCCTAGCTGGCGGCCGTACCCGAAAACTGCTGTGAAATAAACGTGGCATAGTCGTCCGTCATGCCGGAAACAAAATCCAGCACGCGCAGATAAGCCGTATACAGGCACTCCCCCTCGGAAGGGGCATTGGTTCCCATAAGGGTCAGGGCGCGTTTTTCCTGATACGACATGGCGTTATTTTTGCTGAAGTTGAAGCAGGCGGGAATAAACACGTCCAGCAGCCGCTTGTACAGGGTGTACGTGCCTATTTCCAGGGCTGTTTTTTGCGGATTGTTCATGATCTTGCAGTTAAACACCGTCTTGGCTGCCGCCATAAAGTCCGCCACGTCCTGACGGGCATGCTTGAGCAGGTCGCCCGACAGCGCGCCATGCATGATGTCTTCATAATTATCAAGAAAAGTCTGCGCCACAGAGGGGATGATGCGGCTCATGGCCTTGGTGCGCAGCATGCCCGAGCGCCGCCGGTCCGAATCCATATTCGCCAGGCGTCCCTCGTCCATATCGCTCTCGCTCAGCAGGGGAGCCATGACATCCTTGATATCCTGATAGGTGATGATGCGCAGTTCGCGCGCATCTTCCATATCAATGATGCGATAGCAGATGTCGTCCGCCGCTTCCAGCAGGTAAGAAAGGGGGTGGCGTCGCGCGCGGCCGTCGTGCATCAGCCCCAGAGTGCTGAAGATGTCCTCAAAAATCTCCTTTTCCGCCGTGTAATAGTTGAACTTGCCGCTGCCCCGGCCCAGAGCCTCGTGAGCGGAACAAGGATATTTTACAAGGCTTGCCAGCACGGGAAACGTCAGGCGCAGCCCGCCGGAATCCTTGTTGTTTTCAAGCGTATTAACCACCCGGAATCCCTGGGCGTTGCCGTCAAAGATCTCAAAGTCCGCCCGTTCGGTGGGCCGCAGATCCTTGAAGTAGTGTTCGGTATGCCCCGTATCCTTGAACCAGTCGCGAATGCCCTCTTCCCCGGCATGCCCGAAGGGCGGATTGCCGATATCGTGGGCCAGGCAGGCCGTCTGTATGATCTGGCCGAGATGCTCGGGGGTCCAGCCTTGCGGCAGATGCCCCATTTCGGCCAGCCCCTGCCCCGCCAGCAGGGCCAGAGAACGGCCCACGCAGCTTACCTCCAGCGAGTGGGTAAGGCGGGTATGGATATGGTCATTGCGCACCAGGGGGTGTACTTGCGTTTTTTTGGCAAGCCTGCGGAAAGAACTGGAAAAAATGATGCGGTCATAGTCCTGCACAAAGGGATTGCGCACCACGTCAAGGGCGGCAAGGCTCTTGTCCTGCCGCGTTCTGCGGTATGGAGCCAGCAGGCGGCCCCATTGTTCGGTATGATTGCCCATAAATTCTCCTTCCAAGGCTTTATGACAACTGCACGCGCACCGCAAGCGCACAGCCCCGGGCAGGCAGGACGGAATAGCGGTAAACGACAATCCCCCGCCTTTTCTGGCGGCCTTTGCGGCTGCCGTAAAAGACGGGGGATAAAGACAGATGTGCTGTGGCGAAGCGCCCTTACGCGCCGCCGCCCTGCTTCATCTGGCTGATAAGCTCCTGAAGCACGCTGGCCTGACGCGACAGCTCCGTGATGGAATCTGCGGACTGGTGCATGAACGAGGCGTTTTCGCCCGATATCCTGTCCACTTCGTCAAGGCTGCGGTTGATTTCCGCACTGGCGACAGACTGCTCTTCCGAGGCTGCGGCAATGGCGCGCACCTGATCTGTGGTCAGGTCGACCATTGACACAATCTCCGCCAGGGCCGCACCGGAGCGGTCGGCCAGTTCGCCAGCGCCCTGAATGCGTGAAACCGTGCGGGTAACAACATCAATGGTGTGCGTAGTGCCTGCCTGTATGCCGCCGATGGCCTCACCCACTTCCCTGGTGGCAGTCATGGTTTTTTCGGCCAATTTGCGCACCTCGTCGGCCACCACGGCAAAGCCGCGGCCGGCATCGCCAGCACGCGCGGCCTCGATGGCCGCATTAAGGGCCAGCAGGTTGGTCTGATCGGCAATGTCGGCAATGACGTTCAGCACCTTGCCGATGGCCTCGGCCTGAACCCCAAGACCA
>NZ_JBAIYR010000168.1:0-4841 GCF_036763145.1 Desulfovibrio sp. 1188_IL3213
GTCCACGGCCAATGCCAGCACGGGAACCACCTTGACCACGGCTGTGAGGTCGCCCCACGTTGCCGAGGTCTGCGCGGCAAGCGCCTCAAGATCGAGGCCGCCGCCAATGTTCTGCTGGTCAAAATAGACGCCAATCTTACCGGACATGCCGCCTACCTCCCTTTCACCGTTTGTACCGCCTTCAGGGCGGCGGCTGTACCGGACTGAGCCGAGCGCATCACATCCAGGGGCATGCGCGCGCAACCGGCGGCAAAGATGCCGGCTTCCTCTCCGCCCGCCACAAAGCCTTCTTCATCAAGAGGCAGGGGCAGAGGCGCGTCTTCGCCGGCCAAAGAGGGCTGCATACCCGTTGCCAGCACCACAAGGTCATAGTCGAGGGTGAGCTTTTCGCCGCTTACGGCGTCTTCTGCCGTCAGGCGCACCTTGTCGCCCGCAGCCTGCACCACATCAGCGACCTTGCCCTTGACAAAATGCACGTTGGGCATGGCCTTGACCTTTTCAAGCACTTTCACGTAGCGGCCGGGAGCGCGCATATCAATATAATAAACCGTAATCTGCGTATCAGGGCTTTGCTCGGCAATGTACTGGCACTGCTTGAGCGTTGCCATACAGCAGATGTATGAACAGTAGTTCAGATGGTTCTGGTCGCGCGAACCGGCGCACTGCACAAAGGCCACGTGGTGGGGCCTGCGGCCGTCCGTGGGCCGCGTGATGCGCCCGCCTGTGGGGCCACAGGGCGAGGCAAGACGCTCCATCTGCATGTTGGAAATACAGTTTTTCACGTTGCCCGCGCCAAGGTTGCTCAGACGGGTGACGTCATAGGGCTTCCAGCCGGTGGCAATGACCACAGCGCCCACGCCCAGTTCAATTTCGCGAGGGGCTTCGGCCACATCCAGAAACTGGTTGCCCGCCACACGGGCCGTGTCGGCCTTGGAAAGAGTCTGCGTATCCAGGGTGTAGCGGCTGGGAAAGGCGAAAGGCATGGCCTTGTACAAAGCCTTGCGCTTTGAAAGGCCAAAGTCGAATTCGCTGGGGCTTTCGCCGTCAAGGCTGGAGGCCAGCAGGCTGAAATCCACGTTATGGGGCGCCGTGCGGCGCGGTTCGATGCGCACCTTGACGGTATAGTCGCCCTTGACCCCGCTGAAGCCCACAACTTCGGCCTGGGTAAAGAACTTCACACGCGGATTTTTCCTGATGCGCTGGAACTGGATTTCCAAGCCGCAGGAGGGGGGACAGAGTTTGGGAAAATATTTATTGAGCTGAGCCACGCGGCCCCCAAGCCAGGGCGACTTTTCGACGATATAGACGTCGTGACCCAGTTCCGCCGCTTCAATGGCGGCTGTAAGGCCTGCAAAGCCGCCGCCCACGACGAGAATGGCATTGGACATCCTGGATATCCTCCTGCGTTGTTGCATAGCGGCTGAAGAAGTGACAACGCCCCTCGCCGCGGAAAAAAGGAGTGGCCGCATCCGGCCAAACCTTACGGGCATCGGCTCGCGCCAACTGCCGACGGCCGGCCACAGTTTCCGATGTGGCCGCCTGGAACCGTACCCGGTTGCCCTTGAGACTTTGCCTCACCATCATGCCCGGCAGTTTTCCGGTGGCGGCGAACCGCCTGACGGGGGACATACAAACCGCATGCTGCAGCATTTGCGCGGCGGATGAAGCGCATCCGCGCCCTTCGCCTGTTGCACCCGCTGGCTGTGACAGAGCTTACAGCCAAGGGGGGCGGCCTTGCGGCCGCCCCTTTTGTGCTACATGCCGCCGACTAGTCGGGGATGATCTGGTAGTAGGGCTTCTTGAAGATCTTGGTCTCGCCGGTGGCGGGATCGTACTTGGAGTTCACGAAGCACTTCCACTTGGTGTCGTCCAGGGCCATGAAGTCCGCGCGGTAGTAGAAGCCGGGATAACGGGATTCTTCGCGGAAGGAGATGTGCTGCATGTGCAGGCGCACCGTCCACAGGCGATGGTAGTTTTCCCAGCAGCGCAGCAGTTCGTGCAGGTCACGGGAGGCCAGCTTGAGGGAGTCTTCTTCCATCATGGCAAGCAGGTTGAAGCCCGTGTCGAGCAGAGCCTTGGAGGTGGTGTAGTAGGTGCTCACGCCGCCGCCGTATTCGTCGGTGCACTTCACAAGACGCATCATGAAGTTCTTGGGCGTGATGTAGTTGGGGTTCACCACAGGGTCGGTGGAAGCGTCCTTGCCGGCCATGAAGTTATAGTACGGACGGTAGATGAGCTTTTTCAGTTCATCAGCGCTTTCCTTGAACTCGGGCTTGAAGTCCTTGTGGTCAAGGCACCAGCGCACCATCTGCTTGCCGGCGATACGGCCTTCAGCATGCGAACCGGAGGAGAACTTGTGGCCGGAAGCGCCCACGCCGTCGGCGCAGGTGAACAGGCCTTCAACGGTGGTCATGCGGTTGTAGACCTTGCCGTTGGCCGCACGCACCTTATAGTCTTCGGGAACCCATTCTTCGTCGGGACCGGACACCCAGATGCCGCAGCAGCCGGAGTGGGAGCCGAGCAGGTAGGGTTCGGTGGGCATGATTTCGGAACCGCGTTCTTCAGGAGCGGTATTGGTGCAGGCCCACAGGTTGGCCTGACCAACGCACATGTCGAGGAAGTCTTCCCAGGCTTCGGACTCAAGTTCCTTCTGCTGTTCTTCGTTCAATGTGGCGAAGGTGGTCTGCAGGGCGGTCTTGGTATCCATGTAGATGGGGCCGCGGCCTTCGCGCATTTCGCGAAGCATCATGTGGTTACGCAGGCAGGTCGGAATGACGTGGCCCTTGGCGTAGCCGCGATCTTCGTAGGGCTTCAGCATGGCACGGTTGGTCACGCAGTAGTCTTCGCCCTTGCTGTTGGTGGCTTTGGCCTTGAAGAGCAGGAACCACGCGCCCACGGGGCCGTAACCGTCCTTGAAGCGGGCGGGCACGAAGCGGTTTTCCATCATGGTCATTTCAGCGCCGACCTGAGCACACATGGTGTAGGTGGAACCGGCGTTCCATACGGGATACCAGGCGCGGCCCATGCCTTCACCGGTGGAGCGGGGGCGGTACACGTTCACCGCGCCGCCGGCGGCCACCATGATGGTGTTGGCTTTGAAGATGTGCACTTCGTTGGCGCGCAGGTTAAAGCCCACGGCGCCCGCGATGCGGTTGGGAGTATTTTTGTCGAGCAGCAGCTTCACGATAAAGATGCGCTCCATGATGCGGTCTTCACCCAGGGCATTCTTGGCGGCTTCGGCCACGATGCACTTGTAGGATTCACCGTTGATCATGATCTGCCAGCGGCCGGAACGCACGGGGGCGTCGCCCTTGCGCAGGCTCTTGCCGGCGGCCTTGGCGGCGGCGCCGTTCATGTTGTGGCCGTCTTCGCCCTTGATCCAGCAGGGCAGACCCCAGTCTTCAAACAGATGCACGGAGTCGTCGACGTGACGGCCGCAGTCGAAGATAAGGTCTTCGCGCACGAGGCCCATAAGGTCGGTGCGGACCATGCGCACGTAGTCGTCGGCGCTGTTTTCACCCAGATAGGTGTTGATGGCGGAAAGGCCCTGGGCCACGGCGCCGGAACGCTCGAGGGAAGCCTTGTCGCAAAGCAGAATTTTCAGGCCATGCTTGTCGCCCCAGCGGACGGCTTCAAAAGCGGTGCCGCAGGACCCCATGCCGCCGCCCACGATGAGCAGGTCAACCGCATGTTCTTTAACTTCGGGTTCGGCAATGGCTACGCCCTTTATCGCTTCCTTTACGGGAATCATAGGCATAATGGTATCTCCTTATCGCACTAGCGGTTGCAAAAGCCTAACGGCCGTGTTCCATGCAAGTAAGAACCTTGTCGGCTTCCAACATTTCAAACTTCTTGCCGAGAGCTTCCTTGGGGGCAACCAGGGCCTTTTCGGTGAACAGAAGTTCGTCTTCGATGTTGCCGCCTTCGGGGAAACCTTCAAAAGGCTTGATGGAACCTTCCGGAGTGGTGCGAATGGGGAACTTGAAACGCTTTACATTGCCGTTACGGAACTGAACCGTCCACATGATGGAGTCTGCCGACCGCATGGGGATACAGGTTCCGCCCATGGGAGCGAAGTCAGCGTAGGGGCGAGCCGTGATGGCGCCCTGGGGGCAGATCTTCACGCAGGAATAGCATTCCCAGCAGGCGTCGGGTTCCTGGTTGTAGGCCTTCATTTCCTCGGGGTCGAGGATCATGAGGTCGTTGGGGCAAATGTACATGCAAGCCGTCTTTTCGCCACCCTTGCAGCCGTCACATTTGGACGGATCGACATAAGTCGGCATACGTATCCTCCAACTCATTAAAAGTGTTTGAAAAACCCGCCGGGTTCGGCGTGGCGCGACGGGAAAGACCGACACGCCGGGGTTAGCCGAGCGCCTTCGCTAAAACGTTGGGCGAATGGCTTGCGCAATTAGTAACAAGCCCTTGGCGTCCGAGTCAAGCCCCCTCTGCAAAATTTCGTGGAAACATTACATCGCCGAACAGACATTCCCAATAAAATTCAACTAGATAAGGTTCTTGTGAAAAAAGTTCTAATCCCCTATTCAAACCTTCCCCCAACAGAGTCCTCGCGAGCACACCCTTGCAAGAGAAGTCATTTCAAGCTAACACGTTTGCGCAGAGAAAGAAAGACTGTGACGCAGATTTGCTGCGTATTTGTGGCAACCCCCTGCAATTCCACACAACGAAAAGGGATTTAATCACCCTCTCCCTTCCATTTTCCCACAGGAAAGAGCATGACTGATCATTCGAACGACTCGCGCGGCCCCCGTTTTCCCCGAGACAGCCGCGAAAAACGCGATTCCCGGGGCCAGGGCGAAGCCCGCCCGCGCCGCCCCCTG
>NZ_JBAIYR010000169.1:0-4823 GCF_036763145.1 Desulfovibrio sp. 1188_IL3213
CCACCGGATATCACGGCTTCAGCGGCACGATGACGGCAGCGCCGGGCGCTTGCTCCGGGGCCTGCCCCTCTGGCAGAGGGGCGTTCATCTGGGCATTTTCTTCGGACGAAACAGGGAGAGCCGGTTCTTCCCTGGCGGGCGCGCCGCCCTCATGACGGCGAACAATAAGCCAGCCGGGATTTTCCCACACCACGTTTCCGTATTTTTCAAGCAGGGCGCGGTCTTCGGGCCTGTCGCAGAACAGCCACGGCAGGCCCGACTGCAGCCACACGTCCACATAGCCGGTAGGGCCTTGCGCGCGCAGCTTCTCGTTGGCAAGCCACTGCCGGGCCTGTTCCAGGTTTTTGTTATAGTAGGAATGCGCCCCGTCTTTAAAGGTGTGCCCCATGCCGCGCTTGGCGATATGGCGCACCCCCATATCACCGGCATTACTAAAAATAACATCACCAGGCATGGTCGCCTCCCGAAGGGCCACCAATGCCTCATGGTGCTTTTTCGCCTCGCCGGAGGCTCCTTCCGCCCTGCTCATATAGGGCATGGGAAGCCCCGTATGTTCGGCTATGCTGTACAGCGCGGCCACATTCTGTCTGTCGCCGTTACAGAGCAGCATAAGCAGCACCGCCAGAACGCAGAAGCCCGTGCGCAGCCATGTTGCCAGGCGCGGCCAGGCCAGGGTCAGCAAACCGGCCACCATAATCCATGCCAGAGGGACAAGATAGCGCAGGCCGCGCACAAACTCATGCGCCATAGGCAGCCGCCCCAGGGGCGGCGCCAGAAGGGACTCAAGCCAGGAGAACGCGGATACCAGGGCAAGGGCCAGCACAAAAGCCGGGTACATGGCGGCCAGTTGCCGTAACCGGGGACCACCGTTGCACCGGACCACAAGCCAACTGCCGAAACCGGCCAGAAGAATCCAGAAATTGGGCTTGCTCCAGCTCAAAAACAAGGCCAGACGCTCGGCAAAACGACCGTAATCCTTGGCCCATCGCTGCGAGAACAGCGTGTGGAACATCTCGATGTCCGCGGGACTGAACGCCTGCTTTTGCCCGAGCGAAGGCCACAGGAACGTCAACACCGGCACAAAGAAAAATATCAGGCACAGAACAAGATTGCCCAGATGCTTTGACCAACTCCAGCCCGGCGGCCTGCAAAAAAAGAAGGCCATAAAAAACATGGCGCCGGTATTGAGCGCCCCAAGACCGTGTATCCACATGCCCAGGCCCGCTGCCAGCATGACCGCAGGACGCCAGAAAGGACGGCGCATGGCGACCACCGCCCCCATAAGCATGAAGGGCCACAGGGCCGCAAAAAACGTGCGCGGCACCGGGTCGGAATGGGTCACGCCCCAGAAGGTTCCCCAGCCCACCCATACGGTGACGCTCATGAGCAGCGCCAGGATCAGCGCCGGGCCAGGGCTGCCGTAAAGCCATCGCCCCAGCAGATACATGCCCACAAGGTAAACAAAGATGATAAACGCCCCTGCCCACAGCAGCCCCACGGCATACTGGTCGTCCGGCGTGAGCAGTTCGGCGACAAACTGCTGAAGATTCCAGAGCGAGTTGGCCGGAGTGGCCTCACGCAGGATTTCATCTGCCTGAAAATCCTGCGGATTGTCCGCCCTGACCATAGAATACGCGTATACTGAAAGATCGCTGTCCAGATTTGCCCCATGCCCTGACAGCGGCACAATGCCCGACGCCACAAACAGCGCATAGCATGCAGCCAAAACAACAAACAAAATATCTACCGCCTTGACGCGCACACGGCTTCCGGCACTATTGGAGAGCATATATGTTTTCATCCATGTTTCCAGTAAAACAGCATACTTTACTCATCGGGCCGAGCATTTTTTGCATATACCCGTCTTACAATATATACTGGCCGACGTTTTGACTCCATATAGGCGCGCCCGAGGTATTCTCCAATCATGCCGATACCGATAAGCTGCAAACCGCCAAGGAAGGTTATGGCAACCATAAGAGACGCATAGCCCGGGACATCAACGCCGCCAAGAATAACCTTCAAGGCGATTACCGTGGCATAGATGAACGATAATGCAGAAATTGCCATGCCCACATAGGTCCATATGCGCAGCGGGGCAGTGCTGAAGCTGGTAAGCCCCTCAAGCGCAAAGTTCCAGAGACGCCAGCCGTTGAACTTTGTCTGCCCTGCCGCGCGGGCCGGACGTACATAGTCCAGATTGCACGTGCGAAAGCCCAGCCACGCAAACAGGCCCTTCATGAAGCGCCTTGATTCGGGCAAAAGCCGCAACGCCTCCACTACGCGCCGGTCCATAAGGCGAAAATCCCCCACGTTGGCCGGCAGTTTGGGTTTGGAAATCTTGTTATGCAGGCTGTAAAACAGATGCGCGGACGTGCGCTTGGCCCAGGTGTCCGAACTTCTGTTGGCCCGTCGCCCAAGCACCACATCAAACCCTTCCTGCCATTTTGCGACCATGTCGAGTATCAATTCCGGCGGGTCCTGCAGGTCAACGTCCATAGGCACGACAGCCTGGCCTGCGGCAAAGTCGAGCCCAGCCGTCAGGGCCGCTTCCTTCCCGAAATTCCGCGACAGCTCTATGACACGCACGCGGGGGTCGTCATGACAAAGACGTTCCAAAACAGCGGCGGTACCGTCGGTACTGCCGTCGTCAACAAAAACCATCTCCAGGTCAATATCAGTGCGTGTTTCAAATACCTCATTAATCTTATTGACAAAAATGTCAATAACATCAGCCTCGTTGTACACCGGGATCACCAGTGACAGGCTGATGCCCCCCTTGTGAGACTGCACTATCTCTGCACTGGACATCGAGATATTCCTCTCTCATTTATAACAGACATGGCAAGAGCACATATCACAAGCATCTATACGCCATCTTGCCCCTGAGCTTTGAAGCAACTGCGTTGCCAACTGCCCTGATGGCGGCAAAAACAGACGTCTGTGAAAGACACAAAAGCAGTTACCCGCACTGTCGAGCACCGTGTCAGCGTCGAGAACACCGCTTCCAGAACGGACTGACTTTGAGCGTGCCCATTCCCAAAGTTTAAGACGCGCCCGCTTCTGCGATTAACATAGCGAATAAATTTCGTTTATTTACGCATTCACCAGAGCAATTTCAAAGTGAAATTGCTCTAACGCTGACACCCACCCTCTGCACAATTGCGGGACCAGATGGGTCCCTCCTCCACCATAGCAAAGTCAGAGGACTGGCCGCCGAAAAATCACGCTCGCGCCGCCCCGGCGCTATGCGGGCTTGTTTTCGTCTTTCTCCAGATAAAGCGTTTGCGTAGGAAAGGCAAAGTCCGCGCCAAGGCCATGCACCACCGAAACGATGGCAAGATACACATCGTGCTGCGTCTGCATGAATTGCGCCCAATTGGTCGTTTTTGTGTAGCAGTAAATCAGGATATTCAGGGATGAAGCGGCAAATTCGTTAAAGACGACAAGAAGTTCCTGTTTTTTATCAATGCGCGCATCATCGTGGAGCATTTTTTTCAAACCATCCACAACGGCCTGCACCTTGTCCGCATCCTCATAGCGCAGGCCAATTTGCAGTTTGATGCGATAATTGGCTATGCGCCCCACATTCTCAATGCAGATGGACGAAAAGACATCATTGGGCACATACACGGGGTAATGCTCGAATGTCATGATCTTGGACATGCGCCAACCGATCTCCACCACCGTGCCTTCAATATTGCGATCAGGCGATTTTATCCAGTCTCCGATATTAAATGGACGGTCAAAGTACAGCATCAGCCCTGCAAAAAAGTTGCCCAGAATATTCTTGCCCGCCAGGCCGATGGCAATGCCGCCGATGCCGCCGAAGGTCAGCAGCCCGGCGAAACTTATGCCCAGATATTCGCCGAAGAACAGCATGGCGCACAGGCAGATGGACGCCTTGAGCAGACGCGACACAATACGCGCCGAAGTGGCGTCGCCGCTGGTTCTGGCAAGATGGTCGCTAAAGCGGTTGATCCCCAGAAAAGACTCACGGATAAGAATCAGAACAATGGCGACATGCTGAAAAATATTGATGTAGCGCGGATTGATGAAGGTCGCCCCGAACCTGTCCACCAGTTCCCGCGCGCAAAGGCTGATGGTCACCACAAGGGCGCAGGCCGCGCACACGCGCGCCAGATGCATGGCTGTATTGTCGCTGCGATTCTGCCCGCGCACGGTAAAATAGAACAGTATGGCCGTCACCACGGCAGCAATGGCGTAGCCGTCCGTCAGAAGCTCAAAAATCTTTTTTTCGTCCATATGGCCTTTCCACAACAAACGCGGCTGCGCGAAGTTTTTCCATCACATCCTGACAGACCCTGAAAAACGGCGAGGCAAAGCCCGCGCAATCACGGCAAGTGCTGCTTCCAAAATGTTTTATCGTCGGGGATATCTGCCCGCAAAGCGTTACGGCGCTCACTGCGGCGCAACAGAACATCTGCCGGCCGCCGCTGCCGTCCTAGAGAATTTAACACTGGAAATGCTTGCTTACGGCAGGCAAAAGCCTGCCTGCTCGCATTTCGTGGCAAGGATTTTCAGGAAAATCCTTGCAGAGCAGTTGACTCGTTTCATTCGTAAACTGCTCTAGATGTAGTGTTTCTATAGGTTGTTCACCCTCCCCAAATCGGTAAAGCTGGAGTTACCAGACAACAGCAAACCGAGTGAGGGAAAGGGTGAACAACCTATAGAAACACTACATCTAGGCCCATTTTCGGCCACCGGCTGAAGCTGCGCCTGCCCTCGCCGGCGGAACTGCGCACGCCAGGGAGCCTTGCGGTGAGCTTGCCTCAGGCCTGTGACACAGGGGCATCCGCGCC
>NZ_JBAIYR010000170.1:0-4812 GCF_036763145.1 Desulfovibrio sp. 1188_IL3213
GGGGCAGATCCGCGCCGCCCAGGCCCTGGGGTTCAGCACCTGGCAAACCGTGGCCTGGATAGTTGTGCCGCAAGCGGCCCGGCGCGCGCTTCCCGGTTGCGGCAATGAAATCATTTACCTCATAAAGTACAGTTCGTTGGCCTACTTCGTCACCTGCATGGAACTTATGGGCGAAGGCAAGGTTGTGGCTTCAGACACCTTCCGCTTTACCGAAGTTTTCATCACTGTCGGGGCCTACTACCTGGCAATGGTTACCCTGGCGACATTTTTTCTGCGCTGGCTTGAGCGCCGATTTCATGTACCCGGCTTTGGCGCGCGCTAAAACACTGCTCTTTCCCGCAACGGAAAGGCTCTCCTCTGCTTGCAGTGGAGAGCCTTTTTTGACGGCACGGGACATGACCGCGAATATTCATACATCCCATATCTGGAATGTTCAAAAATAATTCTGTATAAACTTCAGATGAGGCTCTTTCCTGATACGAAATATCACGAATTTCAGATTTTCGGCCAAAAGATGCTTAAAAACATCAGCCGGATAGCATGAGGCCGAAATGAAAAAAACAATAAATTCTCTGAAAGCGCGCTTCAAGGCGCACTTACCGCATGAATGGATAAAATATCTGTTTTCTGTTTTGCCGACTTGCCTGTCCATTTTGATCGTTTATATTTTTAACATTCCCAACCCCATGATTATCCTGATGATCCCCATTGTGTACGCCACATATTCCAGTGGCTACCTTGGGGGCGCTCTTGGCGGCTGCGTGGCATTTGCCTACAGCGCCCATTTTTTTCTGGTAAAAACCAATGATCCGGCCGGCGCTTACAAGTCCGTCACCATTTCTCTCGCTATTTTCGCCATTGTTCTTCTTGTGGGAAAGCTCAAGTCCAGAGAAGAAAAAAACATTCAGGCGCTCAAGCGCTACGGCGACGCGCTGGTTCACATGGCGACCACCGACAAGCTGACGGGAGCCTCAAACCGCCACGATTTTTTTAAGAAAGGCGCGGCCCTGCATGAACACAGCAAAAGGTTCAACATGCCCGTCTCTGTTCTCTTCATAGACATTGACCATTTCAAACAGGTCAACGATCTCTATGGGCATGCTTTCGGTGACGCGGTACTGGAACGCATTTCAGACGCCATCAAGCGCTGCCTGCGTGGCAGCGACATCAATTGCCGCTACGGCGGTGAAGAATTTGTGGTCCTGCTGGCCCATGCGGACAGCGCCGCGGCGCATCTTGTGGCGCAACGCATCATGAACATGGTACAACGCGTACGCTTTCAAGAACATCCGGACCTGCGTCTCTCAGTCAGCATCGGTCTGTCCAGCATGCAGCCTGCGGCGCCCCGGAGCCTTGAGCACCTTATCCGCAGCGCGGACAGCGCCATGTATCAGGCCAAGCAGGACGGCCGCAGCCGCGTGGTTGCCGAACATCCCGAACCGTATACGGACAGCCCGAGAGAAATCCCCCTGACACTCCTCCAGACTTCCGGCCAGGCCTGCCCCACGGAACAGGACACGTTCCCCGATTTACCGGAAGAAGACAGAGCGCTGATGCAGGACACGCTGCTGAGCACCCTCGAGCAGATGCTCGAGCTGGTTTATGTGGTGGATGTGACCACCTATGAGCTGCTGTACATCAATGCCCCGGCACGGGAAAAATACGGTATCAGCAATACGCGCGGGGCCAAATGCCATCAGTTGCTGCAAGGCCTGGACGCCCCGTGTTCCTTTTGCCTCAATGAGCGGCTCACATTCGACAGCGTGTATTCCTGGGAATTTACCAACAAAATGCTGGGGCGGCACTTTATTCTGCGTGACAGGCTCGTGAACTGGAACGGCAGAAAAGCGCGCATGCAGATCGCCACCGATATTACGGAACGCGAGATGGAGCGTCATGCCCTGCAGCATGCTCTTGAAGGCGAAAAAGTTAACAGAGACTGCATCGCCCTGCTCTACAATGCCAAAACACTGGCAGAAGCGCTTGAAGACCTGCTGGAGCGCGTAGGCAAGCACTTTGGCGCAGACCGTGCCTGTTTCTTTCAGCTTACCGGCGATACGTTCCTGCTCAAAAGCGAATGGCGTGCCGCCCATCTTGCCGAAGAGCGGTATCAGACGCTGGACATGGCCCGCTTTCACCAATGGCGCATATCAGCAAAAACAAGCGAGTATCTGGTCATTAAAAATATGGCGGAACAGGCAGAGCAGCAGCCGGAAACTTACGGAAGTCTTTATGCCGAGGGCATTCGCAATCTGGTGATCATGCCACTGGAGCATAACGGCGTTTTGCTGGGCTTCTGGGGCATGGAAAACGCTTCTCCCGAAAAGATCCGCGAAATCGCGCCCCTGCTGCTTTCGCTGCGCTACTTCCTGCTCTCCACCATACGCCGCATCAACTATGAAGAGCTTCTGATAAAGCTGAGCTTTGAGGACAGCCTCACCGGCCTGCACAACCGAAATTCCTATCTGCAGGATATCGGTAATGCCAAAAACGCGTACCATGCGGGCATCGTCTACCTTTCCATCAATGAGATGAAACGGATCAACGACATGTTCGGGCAGGCCCACGGCGACAGGCTGCTGACAGGCTGCGCGCACAGCATCAGGAAGGCGTTTCTGTCAGGCTCGGCCTACCGGGTGGGCGGGGACGAGTTTCTTGTCATATGCAAGGACCTGCCCCAGGAGGAGTTTGAACAGTGCGTGCGCCTGCTCAAGGCCCATTGTTCGGCCTTTCAGGACTGCCACGTTGCCATCGGCCATCAGTGGGTCGAGGCCACAAATGACCTGCAGGGTCTGGCCCACGCAGCGGAAAAACGCATGTATCAGGACAAGAAAAACCATTATCGAAAAAATCTGCCCAGCGACCGTTACCGCCATTACAACGATGATGTCTTTTGCCTGACGCAACCGGGCATGCTGGAAAAAAGCCTGCAAGACGGCGCTTTTACCGTTTACCTCCAGCCCATAGTGTCAACTGCCGACCGCAAGGTAAACGGCTCCGAAGCTCTGGTGCGCTACCTGCAGGAAGACGGCACAGTGGCGCCCCCAGCCCAGTTTCTGCCTGTACTCGAAGATGCAAAACTCATTGGCATGCTTGATTTTTATGTTTTTGACAGCGTCTGTGCCGTGCTCGCCCGCTGGCTTGCCGAAGGCAGGCAGGCCATTCCCATATCAGTGAATTTTTCACGCTACACCCTGGCGGAACAGGGCTTTATCACGCGCCTGCTGGCGGTTTTCGGCCGCTACGGCATTGATAAAAAATGGGTGATCATTGAGGTGACGGAAAGCGTGAAAGGCGTGGAAGGCATGAACCTGCTGGCGCTGATCGACAATATCCGCGAGTTGGGCTTTGCCGTTGCCATTGACGACTTCGGAGTAGATTTTGCCAACCTGTCGCTCTTTTCGCTGGCAAACTTTGATGAGCTCAAGGTGGACAAGGCCCTTGTGGACAGCATCACCACCAACCAGAAAACCCAGATGGTCATCGAGGCCATTGTGGACATGTGCCGCAGAATGGATATCCGCGTGGTGGCCGAGGGCGTGGAAACAGAAGAACAGTTTGCCATTCTCAGGCAAAAAGGCTGCGAGCAGGTCCAGGGCTATCTGTTCAGCAAGCCTGTACCCCTGGCTGTCTTTGAAGAAAGCTATCTGCCTTTGCCATGATTTTTTTCTGACAAAAAAGCCCGTTTCCGCCCAACTCTGCCCCGCCCCAAGGGGATTCACTGAACGAAAACGAGCAGTAAGGCCAGTATTCTCAACAAGAACATGCAAAAAGCCTTTGGAGCGTTCACCTTGAAACGGTTCCGAAAGCGCAGCGCAAATAAGTTGCGCTTACTCACGCAGTCGCCAGAGCACTTTCCACGCAGTCGCCAGAGCACTTTCAAAGTGAAAATGCTCTAAATAATTTTGCTCCAGACACAAGGAAAAGTCGGGTTTCGGCAAAAGAAGTATACTCTTGTGGTATTCAACAGGAGCCAAAACCCGACTTTGACGCCGTCCGAGCAATTTAACTTTTAAATTGCTCGGACGGCTGCGTGAGCAGACGTTCGCTACGGAGGCGTAAGCGCAGTTTATCTGCGCGGTTAAACGCCGAAGTGAGCGTGCCTTAAACTTTGAGAATGTATATTCTCAAAGTTAATCTGCTCTAGTCGTGCCAGCCCAGAAACATCTGGTAGGCGGCATTGTCCGTCTCCTCCACATGCGGGTAGCCCATGCCTTCAACGCGCTGCAAAAACTCCTCAAAAACTTCGCGCTTTTCTTCCGGAACCTCAAAGCCCACCAGCACCCGGCCGAAATCCGCGCCATGATAGCGGTACTGGAACAGGCTTATGCTGAAGTCCACGCGCATGGCGTCCATAAAGTCCAGCAGCGCCCCGGGCCGCTCGGGAAACGTAAAGCGCAGCAGCCGCTCATGCAGCACCTGCGGCGCATTGCCGCCGACCAGGTGCCGCAGGTGAACCTTGGCAAACTCGTTATCTGTCAGATCGACAGCCCCGAACCCCTTGCCGTGCAGTTCCGCCAGCACTTCGGCCACGTCTTCGCGTCCGCTGATCTTTATGCCCACCAGCACGCGCGCCTTCACAGGATCGGAAAAACGGGTACACAGTTCCGTGATGTTACGGCTGCCGAAAGAAGCGCACAGGGTGCGAAAGCTGCCCACGGCTTCCGGAATGGTCACTGCCAGCAAAGCCTCACGGTGCGCGCCGATTTCAGACCTGTCCACCACATGGCTCAGGCGGTCAAAGTTCATGTTGGCGCCGCTGACCACTGCCACCAGGGTGGCATCACGCTGGCCGCTGGCGGCGGCATAGGC
>NZ_JBAIYR010000171.1:0-4751 GCF_036763145.1 Desulfovibrio sp. 1188_IL3213
CGATTGCGGCGGGCAGCTCGGCGCGGCCCTGCGGCAGATAGAAAAAGAAGGGCGCGGCGCGTTGCTGTATATGCGGCAGGAAGGGCGCGGCATCGGCCTTGCCAATAAAATTCGCGCCTATGCCCTTCAGGATGAAGGCTATGACACTGTGGAGGCCAACCGCAAGCTGGGTTTCCCCCCGGATCTGCGGGACTATGGAACCGGCGCGCAAATGCTGGTTGACCTGGGCATTCACAAGGTGCGCCTGCTGACCAATAATCCCAAAAAAATCGTGGGGCTTTCGGGCTACGGCATTGAAATTGTCGAAAGAGTGCCCATTGAAATGGACGCCTGCCCTGAAAACGAGCACTACCTGCGTACCAAAAAAGAAAAAATGCAGCATATGCTGCATTGCTCCTGCTGCCGCTAGGAGGGTTTTACCCGGTTTGCCCCTGAGCATGCCGGGTATTTTCTGCCGTCAGGTCAGGCAGGGTCTGACGACAGCAGCTGGCGTGTGGCCGCCACATGCGGCTACGCTGCAAGCCTTTTCCGCCCCGGAGCCGCCGGGGCCAGAGGGTTTTCGCCTTGAAATTGCTCTGGCGGCTGCGTGAGAAGGCGCACGCGCACGTGCATTGCGCTGTCAATGCCGAAACAGGCGTGTCGTAAGCGTTGAGAATGTATATTCTCACCGTTGCTCTGTCCTAGAGCAGATTAACTTTGAGAATATACATTCTCAAAGTTTAAGGCACGCTCACTTCGGCGTTTAACCGCGCAGATAAACTGCGCTTACGCCTCCGTAGCGAACGTCTGCTCACGCAGCCGTCCGAGCAATTTAAAAGTTAAATTGCTCTAGGGGCGGTTCTGCCAGTGTCATTGTGGAAGACTGCTTTCTTGGGCCTTGTGGTGTTGCGGATATGTGTTCACGACGCTGCAAGGCGCTCACTGCGGCGCTTAACCGCGCAGATCCATAGCGTTGCTGTCTTGTCCGCAAGCTTTCGGGCTTCGGCTGAAGCCGCGCTTACGCCTCTGTGGCGGACGGCTGCTCACGCAGGCGTCAGGGCAGTTTCAAGGTGAAGCTGCCCTAAAAGAACGGGACCGCTCTTGTCCCCGGCATGTCGGCCCCTGTTGTTCAGGGCGGCATGGGGCAGCGGTTCATACCTCAGGGAGTACTGCATGACCGTAAAGGAAAAAATTCTGGCTCAGGGTGCGCTGTTGTGGCGTTTTCTGGGTTTTTTTCAACCGCCCCTGCTGCGCTGCATCCATGCTGCCGTCATCGCATTTGTGCTTTTGCAGTTCCTGACCAGCATATGCATGGAGGTTCCGCTTGAAGGACCATCGGCTCTGGCCTGGGTGCATATAATTTCTGGCATGGGCTTGTTTTTGCTGGGCATTGCTCTGGTGACCCTCAGCGTGAGGAAACGCGGCCTGCGCAACTTCTTCCCCTACCTGTGGGGGGATATGGATCAGCTTGGCAAGGATATGCGCGCTGCGGCCCGGTTCAAGCTGGTTGGTCCCCGTCCCAAGGGACTGCCAGCCTGTATTCAGGGGCTTGGCATGGGGGCGCTGCTCATGGCTGTGTTTACCGGCCTGTGGTGGTTTGACGACTGGGGCAATGACCGCCTTGGTCTTACCGCCCTGAGCGCGCACAAGTTTTTTGCCTGGGCCATGGTTGCCTATCTTGCAGGACACGGTGGCATGGCGTTGGCCCATTTTGCCATGTGGCAGAAAAAGGTTGCGCCCAAGAAATAACGCACTGTTGACGAGATAGAGCGCATTTTATGCGTGAAATGCTTTGTGGGGGAGGGACCCTTTTGCAAAAGGGTCACCTCCCCCACGCCCCCACCCCCTAACACCTTTATTTCTGTTGCAATCTGTCAGAAAAGTGCGCCTGACCTGAGACGGAAAAACCAAACGCCGCAAGCCCGGCATGTCCAAAGACATGCCGGGCTTGCGGCGTTTGGGCGGGCATGTACGGGAGGTGTTATTTTGCAGTAATAGCCTTGAATAAAATGTTTTTTTGCTTTTTACACAGGTAAAAATATTTATAACACAGCTATTTTGCAGGATTTATTTTTTCATTTTTACACCAATTGGCCCCTCTGATTTTATAAAACCCGCGCCAGCCGGGCGTTGGGCATGACTGAACCAGTTCAGTCTTACAGAAATCCTCGCCTGCGCTATGCTCTCCTCAAACCGCGCAGTTTCATAACTGCGCAAACAGGAGAGCATATGGCAACTACCGGTAAAAGCAATGGACATCTGGGCATCAGCCATCCTTTCGGGGCCAGGCACGGCACACCTGTGGCGGGCCAGGGGAACGAACGGACGCAACAGTCACTGGCAGACAGAATGTACGGGGCGAAAAAAGACCCGCTGACACAGCCCTTGCCCGTGTCGCCGGACGCGCCGCTGCAAGAACGCATGTACGCTGAAAGCGTGTCCGACGTGGTGGCGCGGCATGCCGCGAAAACGCATGACCTGAAGCCCTTTCGCTTAAACCCCGAAGCGGAGGTTCCCTGCTATCAGATGGGGGTCAGACCGCTGGATTTGTGGTGGTGGGGTAAGAAAAAATACGGAAAAGAAATAAAGTGGAACAAGCAACAACACTACGAGCATATGCAGTTTGTGGGCAGCGACGGCAGCAATTTCGGTTTGTCCAAGGGAGAGGGCTTGCTTGTGGAAGACATGAAAACACTTTTTACCTATGAAGTCGAAGCGCCCAAGTACAGAAAAGAATATGTTGACCGCGCCAGACAAGCTCTTGATGCGGAGTGGGACAGGCAATTGACAGAAGCATATCAGGATATGGACTTCGAGATACAACGATACGATGCAAGAAAATATAACTGCCAGCATTATTTCGCTGAAATTTTGCAAAAAGCACAACGATACGAAACCGCTGATAAGCCCCTGGTGCTTCCGTAGCTGATCTGCTGAAGGGTGGACATTCTTTCGCCCTTCAGCAGGCTTCGCCTCACATGCCAAATATGGCGAGCATCAGAATTAAAAAGGTGGGTTCGAGGACGAGCACCAGAAAAAAGACACAGAGGGGAATCTTCAGCAAAGCGACATAGCCGCCCATGCGGTCGAAAAAGAACAGGGAAAAAGGCAGAGCCATCAGCGCCGACTTGATGGCTGTTACGAGTTCTTCTAGGTAGTTACGGTTCATATGCTCAAGGTGCAGCATACTCTGTAGCTGTGCTATTTCATTGAGTGAAGGATACGCAGTAAGGAGGGCCGCAAGGGTCAAGCAATATATAGGCAAGGAGGTGGTAAGGCCAAAGCCCCTCAGAAAGACCAGACAGCCTGCAAAGCCGTACAGGAAAGTGAAGACTGCATAGGGACTGGAGCCGGGCATCACCCACCACCAGTTGAGCATGGCAATAAGGCACAAGGGCCATGCACGTTCTATAACAATCCCTATGAATGTGCTCATTTTTTCCAGAGTCATGCAGTCTCCATTGTTTCGGATTCCGGCCTTGACGGCGATATTTTTATATCAATACAGCAACAGCGCAGCAATACGAAACCGCGGATGAACACCAGATAAACCCCTGGTTCTTCAGTAGGTTCCTGGTGCAAGGCGGAAAATATCCTCCCTGCACCAGACGTTGCCTCACAAGCCGGAGTTAGCGAGCAGCAGCATTAAAAGTGTGGGTTCAATGCTGAGCACCAGAAAAAAGACACAGAGGGGAATCTTCAGCAAAGCGACATAGCCGCCCATGCGGTCGAAAAAGAACAGGGAAAAAGGCAGGGCCATCAGTGCCGACTTGAAGGCTATGATAAAGGCCCATAGGAATTCTCTCATATGCTCAAAGTTAAGCATATGTTCCAAAAGTTTCATTTCGTTGCTTGATGGAACTCCGGCAAGAAAGGCCGCAAGTGTAAGGCCGTATATGGGCCAGGAAGTGGCAAGGCCGAAGCCGCGCACAAAAATCATGCAACCGGCAAGGCTGTACAGGATGAAAAAGAATATATCTGGATCATGAAACGCGGCTAAAATCAGCATGTTGGGCATGGCGATAAGGCACAGGGGCCATGCGCCGCGTATGAAGGCTCTTGCGGAATCGTCAAATTTTTCCAGAGTCATAGGGTCTCCATTGTTTCGGCTTCCGGCTTTGACGGCTATATTTTTATAGCAATACTGCAATAACGCAGCAATATGAAATCATAGATAAACCCCTGGTGCTTCCGTAGGTGTCTGGTGAAGGGCGGAAAATATCCGCCCTTCACCAGACGTTGCCTCACATGCCAAATATGGCGAGCATCAGAATTAAAAAGGTGGGTTCGAGGACGAGCACCAGAAAAAAGACACAGAGGGGAATCTTCAGCAAAGCGACATAGCCGCCCATGCGGTCGAAAAAGAACAGGGAAAAAGGCAGAGCCATCAGCGCCGACTTGAAGGCTGTGACGAGCAGTCGTAGGTAGATACGGGCCGAATACTCAAGGTTCAGCATGGTCTGCAACTGTGTTATTTCATTGCGTGAAGGGTCTGCGCTAAGAAAGGCCGCAAAGGCCAGGCAGTATATGGGCAAGGAGGTGGCAAGGCCGAAGCCGCGCACAAAAATCAGGCAGCCTGCAAGGCCGTACAGGATGGAAAAGAGCATGTATGAGCCACAGATGATGCCCATTGCCAGCAAGCTGAGCATGGCGATAAGGCACAGGGGCCATGCGCCGCGTATGAAGGCTCTTGCGGAATCGTCAAATTTTTCCAGAGTCATAGGGTCTCCATTGTTTCGGCTTCCGGCTTTGACGGCTATATTTTTATAGCA
>NZ_JBAIYR010000172.1:0-4699 GCF_036763145.1 Desulfovibrio sp. 1188_IL3213
TCCCGCCCCCGGCGGGACACCCGGCGACCTCTTTTTGCGGGTGCGCTATCTGCCCCACGCGATTTTCAGGGTGGACGGCGAAAACCTGCAGTGCGATGTGGCTCTGGCTCCCTGGGAGGCAGCGCTCGGCGGCACGGTGGAAGTACCCACCCTTGAAGGACACGTTGAAATGCAGATTCCCGCCGGTTCCAGCTCCGGACGCAAGTTCCGCCTGCGCGGCAAAGGCCTGGGCGCATCTGGAAAACGCGGCGACCTGCTGGTCAGGGTCATGATCAAGACCCCGGCGCAACTGTCCGATGAAGAGCGCGAACTCTGGCAAAAACTGGCCGAAATTTCGGCGTTCAAGGCCCGCGCATAGCAACTGGCGGAGGTTTTAGCATGAGCATGACACCCAAGCATCCCACCCTGCCCGCGCCTTCCACGGTCATGGTCTGGGAAGAATTTGTTCAGGTGACGGGCGTAGACCCCGAGCGGCTTCAGGAACTTCTGGCCCTTGGCTGGATTCAGGCCCGGAGCAACGCCGCCCGGCGAGACCTCTTTCGCGATGCGGATATTTACCGCGTGCGCAAGCTTGAACGCATCTGCTGCGACTTCGAACTGCCTGTCCTCGGCGGCACCATAATAGTGGACCTGCTGGAACGCATTGATGCGCTGGAACAAACAGTACGCAGCCTGAAAAACTTTGAGGATTAGCCGCTGCGCCGAATAGTTTTCCACTGCCGCAGGAAAAACATCCGGCACAAAAACCGGTAAAGGCCGTTTTGCGGACAGGCAAACGACCTGCACAAATTTTGAGGCATTTTCGTATTGGGAACACCCCTTCCCGATGCTTTCACGGCGCCCGCTTCACAAGCGTGCAAACAAGCTGTCGCGTACGGCGCACCCCACCGGGGAGCATGCTCCGGCGGCGCGGCGGGCCAAAAAAGCAATGTGCTGCGGCAGCAAACCGGCCCCAGGCCGACCATTGCGCGGGCAGGCCGCCCGGCAGCGCCTGAAACAAGAAAAATCCGGGGCCATTATAGACTTTCAAGTAATAACGCCTGACAAATATTTCGCCGGCCGCAAGGCACGGCATTGTCTGGAGGAACCATATGGATATCAACAAATTTACAGAAAAAGCACGCGAAGCCGTCAGTGAAGCCCAAAGCCTTGCAGCAGGCATGGGTCATCAGGAAACAGACGTCGAACACCTTGCGCTGGCACTGGCGCAGCAGGAAAACGGCATCGTGCCGCGCATTCTTGAACAGATGGGCATACAGCCCCGCGCCCTTTCGGTAGCCATTGAAGGCGCGCTGCGCAAACGGCCCTCCGTGTCCGGCGGCGGCATTGACCCCACCAAGATCATGATTACCCAGCGCCTGGCAACGGTGCTGAACGACGCCCAGAATGAAGCCAAACGCATGAAGGACGAGTACGTCAGCGTTGACCACCTGTTTGCCGCGCTGACAGAAGTGCCTTCGTCCACACCCCTTGGCGAAGTGTTCAAGGAATACAAGATCACCCGCGCGTCCTTTGTGTCCGCGATGGAAGAATTGCGCGCGGGCGCTCGCGTGACCAGCGCCAACCCCGAGGACACCTTCGAGGCCCTGAACAAGTACGCGCGCGACCTTGTGGAAGCTGCGCGCCAGGGCAAGATGGACCCGGTCATCGGCCGTGATTCTGAAATACGCCGCGTCATCCGTATTCTTTCGCGGCGCACCAAGAATAACCCGGTGCTCATCGGTGAGGCGGGCGTGGGCAAAACAGCCATCGTGGAGGGCCTTGCTTTCCGCATCGTCAAGGGCGACGTGCCGGAGGGGCTGAAGGGCCGCAAGCTCTTTGCCCTGGACATGGGCGCGCTTATTGCCGGAGCCAAATACCGGGGCGAATTTGAGGAACGCCTCAAGGCCGTGCTCAATGAAGTGGAGAAGAGCGAAGGCCAGACGATTCTTTTCATTGACGAACTGCACACCATTGTGGGCGCGGGAAAAACCGAGGGCGCAATGGACGCGGGCAACCTGCTCAAGCCCATGCTGGCGCGCGGCGAACTGCACTGCATCGGCGCCACCACTGTGGACGAGTACCGCAAGTATATTGAAAAAGACCCGGCACTGGAGCGCCGTTTTCAGCCCGTCATGGTGGAAGAGCCGACGGTGGAAGACACCATCTCCATCCTGCGCGGCCTGAAAGAACGCTTTGAGGTGCATCATGGCGTACGCATCAGCGACTCGGCCATTGTAGAGGCCGTGGTGCTCTCGCACCGCTACATCACTGACCGCCAGTTGCCCGACAAGGCCATTGACCTTATAGACGAAGCCGCCGCCCTTATCCGTACCGAGATTGATTCTCTGCCCGCGGATCTTGACGAGGTGAATCGCAAGGTCATGCAGCTTGAAATCGAGCGCGAGGCCCTGCGGCGCGAAACCGACGCGGCCTCCCGCGAACGGCTGGAAAAGCTTGAAAACGAACTGGTCGACCTGCGCATCGAGCAGGCTGACCTGCTCAAACAGTGGGAAAGCGAAAAAGGCTCCATCAATCATGTGCGCGAAATCAAGGAGCAGATCGAACAGACCAAGCTGGCTATCGAGCAGGCCGAACGCGCGTATGACCTCAACAAGGCCGCTGAGCTGAAATACTCGAAGCTGCTCGAACTTGAGAAAAAACTGGCTGAAGCCGAAGATTCGGACGGCGGCGCTGCCGCTGACGGATCGCGTCTGCTCAAGGAAGAAGTGCGCCCCGACGATGTGGCTGAAATTGTGGGCAAGTGGACGGGCATACCCGTCACCCGCCTGCTGGAATCGGAGCGCGAAAAGCTGCTGCGCCTGCCCGAGCAGTTGCATGAACGCGTGGTGGGGCAGGACGAGGCCGTCAACGCCGTGTCCGATGCCGTGCTGCGCGCCCGTGCCGGTCTTTCCGACCCGGACAGGCCCACAGGCTCGTTTATTTTCCTCGGCCCCACGGGCGTGGGCAAAACAGAGCTTTCCAAGGCCCTGGCCGAGGCGCTGTTTGACACGGAAGACAATATGGTGCGCCTGGACATGAGCGAATATATGGAAAAACACTCCGTATCCCGCCTCATTGGTGCGCCTCCCGGCTATGTGGGGTATGATGAAGGCGGCCAGCTTACGGAGGCCGTGCGGCGCAAGCCCTATTCCGTCATTCTTTTTGACGAGATAGAAAAAGCCCACCCGGATGTGTTCAACACGCTGCTGCAACTGCTGGACGATGGACGCCTGACTGACAGCCAGGGGCGTACCGTGGACTTTCGCAACAGCATTGTCATCATGACGTCCAACATAGGCTCCATGCACCTTCTGGACGGCATTGATGCGGATGGAACCCTCAAAGAGGGCGCGCGCGAACGGGTGATGGAAGAACTGCGGGGCCACTTCAGGCCCGAGTTCCTGAACCGCGTGGACGAAACCGTGGTCTTTCTGCCGCTCAGGCGCGATCAGATCAGCCGCATTGTGGATCTGCAGCTGGCCCGCCTGCGCAAGCGCCTTGAAGACCGCAAGATCAAGCTGGACATGACCGATGCCGCCAGAAGCTTCATCGGCGAAGCGGGCTATGATCCGGTCTACGGCGCACGCCCCCTCAAGCGCTATGTGCAGCAGGCCGTGGAAACCACGCTGGCACGCCAGATTGTGGGTGGCAAGATACGCGACGGCCAGCGTGTGACCGTGGACGTCAAGGACGAAGCGCTCACCTTTACGGCTGAATAGCAGCGCGCGGCCCACAACGGCTGGCAGCATATAAAAAATCCCCGGCGGCTGCCCGCCCTGTCTTTCGGCAGGAGCGGCAGCCGCCGGGCTGCGTTTATGCCGGTGCGGACGTTGCGCGGTGCTGGTTTTGCGCGCCTGTAACAGCCCACATCTGAAGTACCCAGTTTGCCTCTGTTTGCCCCTGTCGCGCCGCCTGCGCGGGGACGGCAGGGAGCCTTCCCGACAAGAAACAAGGCCCGCGCGGACAAACCGTGCGGGCCTTTGGCGTGTATAAACCTTGCGCGAACGGTATACTCCGTCCTGCCAAGGCGTTGGCGTTGGAACAGTCAACCACGGGCATTCGCAATAACCGGACTGTTGCTCTGCCCTTTCAGTCCACCTCCTGCGCAAACCGCACAGGCAGGCTTTTGTCACTGCTTCTGAGCAGAGGATATTTCGGCAGCGGGGAAAGTCAATGGGCTTTTATTCTCCTGATCAAAGGCAGACCACCCAAAGCCCTGAGGTCAATGGCAATCGTCAGGCGTGAAAAAAATGCTCCCAGGGGATGGCCTGAATCACGGTGGTGACGGAGCGAAAAAACTGCCGCACTTCTTTTTTTGCAGTTCCCGACGGGGGTAAAGGCTCACGCCCGGCATACCATGGCAGTGTACGGGCAAGGGCTTCCAGCATACGGTCATGGCGCGGGGCAAGCACATCCTGCGGGCGATCCCGCACGGCGTCCTCGCCCGGAGCGCAGGGACTCCTGAAAACCATGTACTGGCGACAGGCCACAGGCCGCAGGGCGTATACCTGGCATGCGCCGTTCCACAAAAAGGGACACGGCAAAAGCACGTCCTCATGGCAACCCTGACAGGATGCGAGCCTGCGCCCAAGCAGATGGCGCATTTCCGGCTTCACCCTGTGCCGCATCTGCCAGTGCAGGCCCAGCGCTTCCAGCGGGCTGACGGGTATGGGCTGGGCGCAACACTGTGAGCAGCCCGCGCGGCACACAGCTTCGC
>NZ_JBAIYR010000173.1:0-4679 GCF_036763145.1 Desulfovibrio sp. 1188_IL3213
TCAGCACCATATGGTCCGCTTCTGTGGGCAGCACTTCCACCTGTGTGGTTTGCGGCAGATCTACCTCAAGCCCCTGGCTCATCATGGGGGTGGCTACCATAAAGATGATAAGCAGCACCAGCATGACATCCACAAAGCCTCGTCCAGGGTGCCGTCTTTCTCATGCGCCGCGTGCGGCGCATGGTCAGTCACAAGAATGTCCACAATGCCTGTTTTTACCGCTTCACGCAGGGCGTCGCGATCGCGCGCGGTGCGCAGGGGCGGGCTGACCTTGGCCTGGGTACTATAGTTCTCAAGCGCGCGCTCATCCAGCAGCAGGTAATGCGGGCAGGTTTCCGCGCTGACCTTGACGCCGCGCGCCTTGGCCCAGCGGATGACGTCCACCGTCAACTCCGCCGAGACATGCGCGATATGCACGGGAATATCAAGATATTCCGCAAGCATTATGTCACGTGCGGCCTGCACGGCCTCCCCGGCCGAGGGCTGCCCCTTGAGGCCCAGCAGACCGCTCACATAGCCTTCGTGCATGATCCAGCCACGGGCCAGATGCGGGTCTTCGCAATGGTCGATAAGCACAAGCCCAAGATCCGCCGCATATTCCATAATGCGGCGCACAAGCTCGGCATTTTCCAGCGGGCGGCCGTCATTGGAAACAGCCACGCAACCGGCTTCCCTGAGTTCCGCCAGGGGAGCCATGGTCTCTCCCTTGAGGCCCACGGTGGCGGCGGCCACGGGGAACAGGCGGGGACCGTGGGGATGGCTCTGGCGGGCCTTGTCCAGCATATGGCGGGTAACGCTTGCCGTATCGTTGACGGGCCTGGTATTCGCCATGCACATGACCCCGCCGAAACCGCCGCGCGCGGCGGCCTCAAGCCCCGAGGCCACGTCCTCTTTATACTCGAAACCGGGTTCGCGCAGGTGTACGTGGGCGTCGATAAGGCTCGGCATGAGCACAAGACCGCGCGCATCGAAAATCTCACAGCCTTCGGGGGGCGCGTGGTGTCCCGCCGGAGTCATGGTCGTAATCTTTCCACCGGTTACCAGAAGGTCCACCGGGGCTTCCAGGTGGCGGGCATTTTTGATGCAAAGCCTCATGCGCGACCTCCGTCATTGCGCGTCGCCAGAAGATAAAGCACTGCCATGCGCGTGGCTACGCCCGCAGCCACCTGGTCAAGCACCAGGCTCGCTGGGGCATCGGCCATATCGTCTGAAATTTCCAGGCCCCGGTTCATGGGACCGGGTTGCAGCACCCTTGCGCCGGGTCGGGCCAGCGCCATATGGTCGAGGCCAAGGCAAAAGCGCCGCGAATATTCGGCCAGATCGGGCAAAAGCCCTGCCTGCTGGCGTTCCAACTGCAAGCGCAGGCACATTACGGCGTCCACATCGCGCACAGCCTGCTTCAGGTCGGTATATACCTCCACCGGCCAGTGGTCCACCCCGGCAGGCAGCAGGGTGCGCGGGGCGCAGACCCGTATGCGCACGCCAAGACCGGTAAGCAGATGGATATTGGAACGCGCCACCCGGCTGTGGGCAATATCGCCCAGAATCAGCAGGGTACGGCCCTCAAAGGAATTTTTCCAGGCTTCACGCAGGCTGAAGCAGTCCAGCAGCGCCTGTGTGGGATGGGCATGCCAGCCATCGCCGCCGTTCACCACGCCGCAGGGCAGCAGGTCCGCCACATAGCGGGCCGCCCCACTGCTGGAGTGGCGCATGACGATAACATCCGGAGACATGGCCTGAAGCGTCAGGGCCGTGTCCTTGAGGCTTTCGCCCTTGTTGAGGCTTGATCCGCTCTTGCCCAGCGCAAAGGTGTCTGCCGAAAGGCGCTTGCCCGCCACGTCAAAGGATGTTTTGGTGCGCGTGCTGTTTTCCACAAAAAAAAGCACCACGGTCTTGCCCTTGAGGGTGGGAACCTTTTTGACCGGGCGGCTGTTTATTTCCTGAAAGCTGACGGCCAGATCGAGCAGGTGCAGGGTATCCGCCCTGCTCAGCTGCGTTACGTCCAGCAGGTCCTTGTGCGGCCAGTGGTAGCGATTGTCGGTATTCATGGCAGTGCTGTGTAAAAGGTAAAAAAAAGCCCCGCTTTTCAACGGGGAACAACGGGGGCGGCTGCGGCCCTGAACTTCGGAAACCTCAAAAAATCCGGCAGACCGGGCGTTGGAAAAAACGCCCGCCCAGAACCAGCTGTTTCGGGAGCGGCAGACATCATGCCCTTTTTGTAGGCGCGCCAAGGTGCTTTGTAAAGCAAAAAGTCTGTTGACGCCCGCTGGGCCTTTGTCTAGTTAGAAGAAGGCCATACCGTCGGGCGCGCCCTGGAGCAATTTCACTTTTACATTGCTCTGACGGCTGCGTGAGCAGACGTTCGCTACGGAGGCGTAAGCGCAGTTTATCTGCGCGGTTAAACGCCGAAGTGAGCGTGCCTTAAACTTTGAGAATGCATATTCTCAAAGTTAATCTGCTCTAGAGCATTTAACACTTGAAATGCTCGCTTACGACAGGCAAAAGCCTGCCTTCTCGCATTTCGTGGCAAGGATTTTCAAGAAAATCCTTGCAGAGCAGTTAACTCATTTCATTCGTTAACTGCTCTAAAGGCGCTTGCCCGGCCTTTTTCGCGGTTTGCCCGACCGGGGCTGCCGCATTTTTGTCAGTTTTTTCGTCTTTGTTTTTACTATGTTTCAGAACTTTTCAGGAGGATGCGACCAATGCTCACGACGCTTGTGATCTATCTTGCCTGCGGCGCGGTGGCCGGTGTGCTGGCCGGGCTTCTGGGCGTGGGGGGCGGCATTGTGCTGGTACCCATGATGGTGGCTATCTTTCCCACCGTGGGCGTTCCGGCGGAATATGTGCAGCAGATGGCGCTCGGCACGTCGCTTGCCTCCATCATGATCACATCCATCTCCAGCGCCCGCGCCCATAACAAACGCGGAGCCGTGCACTGGGATATTTTCCGCAATATCACTCCCGGCATTCTTCTGGGTACGTTCGGAGGCGGGCTTATTGCCACGCACATGCCCACCCTGGCGCTCAAGATCATCTTCATCTGCTTTCTGGTGGTGGTCGCAGCGCAGATGCTCTCGGGCTACCGCCCCCCGGCCACGCGCAATATGCCGGGCTTTGCGGGTACATCAGGCGTGGGCGTGGGCATAGGGCTTCTTTCAAGCTTTGTGGGCATTGGCGGCGGCACGCTTTCCGTGCCGTTCATGTCCACGTGCAACGTTCCCCTGCACCATGCCGTAGGCACTTCGGCCGCCATCGGCTTTCCCATCGCCGTGGCGGGTACACTGGGCTATATTATCGGCGGATGGGGGCGTCCCGACCTGCCCTCGATGACTCTGGGCTTTGTAAACCTGTGGGCCTTGCTCGGCATTGCCTCGGCCAGTTTTCTTACAGCGCCCCTGGGCGTCAGGCTTTCGCATTCCCTGCCCGCGGACAAGCTCAAGCGCGGCTTTGCCTGCTTTCTGATCATCGTGGCCGCCAGGATGGCCTGGGGATTGCTGTAACCATAAATTACTGTCAGGATGGCGGTATGAAACTTTATTCCTACAATCACAAACTGGCCGAATCCGTCTGGTGGAACCTGCTCTGGCTGACTCTCGGCGGTCTGCTCATGACCATCTGCGTGCAAAGCGTGGCCGCCCCCCACGACTTTCTCGCCGGGGGCATCATGGGCGTGGCCCTGCTGACCAATTACTGGACAGGCACGCTTACCCCCCTTGTCTGGTATGCGCTGCTGTGCGCGCCGGTCTATATTTTCGGCTGGTTTTTTGTGGGGAAACGTTTTTTGCTTTATACAGCCTACGGAACCTTGTGTACCACGGTTTTCGGCTTTTTTATCGACTTTACCATCCCCGTGCAGAACGACCTTTATGCTGCCGTCGTAGGCGGCGTGCTGCACGGCGCGGCCTGCGGCGTGATGCTGCGCACCCTGGGCAGCGGCGGAGGCACTGACGTTATCGCCGTTGTGCTCAAAGACCGCTGGAATTTTTCCATCGGCCAGTTCAACGTCATTTTCAACGGCCTGCTTTTCCTGCTTGGCGCGTACCGCCTGCCGCTGGACCTTATCGTGGCGTCAATGATCATGATGTTCATCTCGTCCAGCGCGCTTGAGTATGTGCTGGGCATGTTCAACAGGCGCAAGCTGGTCATGGTCATCTCCGACCACGGCGAAGAAATCAGCGAGGCCATCCTGGTAACGGAACGCTTCGGGGCAACCATGCTGCGCGGCAAGGGGGCCTATTCCGGCTCGGACCGCGAAATCCTGCTCACCGTCACCACCAATATAGCCCTCAAGCGACTGGAAAACCTGGTGTACAGCATTGACCCCAATGCCCTCTTTATTGTTGAAAACACCTTCTATGTCTCCGGCGGGCAGTTTGCCCGGCGCGGACGCTAGAGCAGTTTACGAATGAAGTGAGTTCACCGCGCGGCAAGGATTTTCCTGAAAATCCTTGCCGCGAAATGCGAGCAGGCAGGCTTTTGCCTGCCGTAAGCGAGTATTTCAAATGGTAACTGCTCAAGGAACAAGTATGCACCCCAAGGGGCCTTCAGATTCCAACACGGGTTCGCAGGCGGCTGCCGCACAGAGCGAAAGCGGCAACGGAGCCGCCTGTGCGGCCCATACCGCTGAACCCGCCCTGGCTATCAGGGCCAGAAGCATCGTGACCCTGGCGGGCGAAGGG
>NZ_JBAIYR010000174.1:0-4678 GCF_036763145.1 Desulfovibrio sp. 1188_IL3213
CGGCAGCGGCAGCGGGCAGCTGTTGGCCGCGCTCCTTCTTTCAAGTGCTGGTCAAAGGTCTGACAGGGGGGCCGGAAACCGGGCGGGCCGCTGACCGGCGGCTCTGAAACCATGCCGTGCGGGTGGAAACGGCACATATCTTGCTCTGTTTCATGACAAGCACACTGCGGCGGCAAAAGCTGCCGCAAGGAGAAGTCATGAACAAGACAGCCGGCGCTACCGGTATTCCTTATATTATGCTGAGTACAGCCCTGGCGGGCAGCGCACTGCTTTTCGGTCTTTTGCTCTGGCAGGGCGGGCATGATTCCAGCCGTCGGGATTCTCTGGCCTATACTCCGGGTTTTGCCGTTCAGGCCGATGTGGTGGAGGTGGTCAGGGTGGTTCCCCTGGCCGGGGCCAAACTGCGCAGCCCCAGCGTTGATGTCGACTCCGGGGCCGTGGTTCAACTGGCTTACTAGGCACTGTTGTCAAGTCGTCTTTGACGGTAAGCCATCATGAATAAAAGCCTTTTTGGGGCAGCCATGTGCCGTCATGCGGCGTGTTCTTGTGTTGACGTTTTTTTTGTTGCTGACCCTGCCGAATATTGGTAAATTAATTCCCTAGCGCTTTACTTGTGAAACGCTTCAGATGGTCGCGCCACTCCCTCCTGTGGTAATTTCAACACTGCCGTGGCCCAAGTTCCTTCTGCTGGCTGCCACACAACTGGGCCTGTCTGATCCACCTCCCGACCGCACCCCTGATCGCGCCTGCCCTGATGCGCTCCGGCGAGCCGGGCTTGCCACTGTTGCAGCTGCGCCGCTCCAAAAACACTCGACGAACGTGTTTTTCATGCCTCTTTCAAGGGGTGTAACTGTTCTGGCGGGGCTGGCCTTGTAATCATACATATTAATAATATTTATTATCGTTAATAATTATTTGTGCGTGTTCTTGCGAAAAATTATTTATCGAGTACAGTTTTACGGAAAATCTGAAAATGCATCCGGAATATTCAGACATCTTCTTGAAAAACAGCCGTGCGGCAGCACGAATGTGTCATGCCTGACTGTGTAGAGCGGCTTCCCCTCGAGATTGTCCCGACGCCTGCCGGCAGACGCGGCTGCCGAACTGACGCAGCTTGAACCATTGCCCTGAGGTTTGCATGAAGACAATCTTGCCAGATGTTTGCATAGCCAATAACCGTGCTGAGCCCTGTACGCCTGTGAGTATTGAGCCACAAGCGTTAAATGATCTGACAGGCAAGCCGTAACGGATTACTTTTTGAAAAAACGTGCAGTCTGTAACCGGTTTTTGTTTTTTCATGATGTACCATGCGTGATATCGTGCTTGTATTGTTCATAAAAATAGGGATATGAGCTTTTTTGCGCAAGTGCGCATGAAAGTAAAAAAAAAGTTGCAAAGCCTAGCAGTCTCTGGAATACTCTAAAATGTATTCCGTTGACACCTGTATTTGCGCTTCATGCTTCATGATATGAAGTAGTTAGGGGAGAGGCGGGCAAAAGTAGACGATTAACAGACAGGGCTGCCGGTGAAGTGCCGGGCAGGCTTGACGGTGGATATGTTGTATCTTGTTTAGTATGCACTTGCTTACCATGAAAGCATGGCGTTCTTGACCACACCGCATTCATGCCCTATTTTTATCTCTTCACACATATTAAAATCGCAGACATTTTTCAGTCATGATCTGCTGAAATTATGCCGCGAATCAAAAAAAAGGTAAACCTCCGTCATGAATTGGGATTGGGACAAGCTACAGGAAAAAAGGCAACGGCAGCAGGGGGCCAATCCTCCCCCCAAGCCGCCCCGCAACACTGACCTTGACAATGATGAAGGGCAGGACCGGCAGCCCCCGAGGGCCAGACGTTCTCCCTTTAACGGCCGGGGCAGAGGGGACGAAAATCCCCTGAAAAAACTGTCGCAAATGAACCTTCCCAACGGAAAGGCATTTTTATTGATTGGCCTGGCTGTGGTGGGTTTATGGCTTTTGTCAGGTATCTATATAATCAATCCTGACGAACAGGGTGTGGTGCTGCGCTTCGGCAAATATAACCGCACCGAAGGTCCCGGTCCTCATTACGCATGGCCCGCCCCCATAGAAAGCGTGTACAAGCCGCAGGTGACTCAGGTGCTGCGCAGCGAGGTGGGTTTCCGCTCGGTGGGGCAGAGCACCACCTTCCAGCAGGGACAGGTGCGCACCGTGTCTGAAGAGGCGTCCATGCTCACCGGCGATGAAAATATCGTCAATGTGCAGTTCAGCGTGCAATATAAGATTGGCGATCCCGTCCAGTATCTGTTTAACGTAAGCGCGCCCACGGCGCTTGTGCGCAACGCCGCCGAGGCCGCCATGCGCGAGGTCATCGGCAACAGCCAGATCGATTCGGCCATCACTGACGGCAAGCTGAAAATCCAGAGCGAGGCCACGCAGCTTTTGCAGACCATTCTGGATCGCTATGGGGCCGGCATACAGGTGCTGGCCGTGCAACTGCAGGACGTGCACCCCCCGCAGGATGTCATTGACGCCTTCAAGGATGTGGCCAGCGCCAGAGAGGACAAGAGCCGCATCATCAATGAGGCTGAAGCCTACCGCAACGAACTGCTGCCCAAAGCCAGGGGCCAGGCGGCGGCCATGCTCAACGAGGCAGCGTCTTATCACGCCATCCGCGTACGCAATGCCGAAGGCGAAACTTCCCGTTTTGACGCCCTGAGCGCAGAACATCGCAAGGCCCCCAAAGTCACCGAGCAGCGCCTTTACTACGAAACTATGGAAGACATTCTTTCCGGTGCTGACGAAAAAGTGCTTATGGATGGCCCGGCGGCTTCCCGTGCCTTGCCCTACCTGAATCTGCCCGGCCTGGGCGCCCCTGTCGCCCCCAAGGCGTTGGAGAAAAAATAATGCGTACTAATCCTCTGCCAGCTGTCATCGTGCTGCTGCTGATTGTTGTGGTGGGCAGCCAGTGCTTTTTTACTGTGCATCAGACACAGACGGCACTGGTACTTCAGTTGGGCGACCCTCTGGACAGGGTGTACGGCCCCGGTTTGCACTTCAAGCTGCCTTTTATTCAGAACGTGGTGTATTTCGATTCGCGGGTACTGGATTACGAAGCCCGCTCGCGTGAAGCCTTTACGGTGGACAAGAAAGCCATTGTGCTTGACAACTACGCCCGCTGGAAAATTATTGATCCCCTGCAATTTTACCGCACCATGCGCACCATTCCGGGCGCGCAGGCGCGGCTTGACGACGTTGTTTACTCCCAGCTGCGGGCGCTGGTGGGCGCGTACACCCTCACCGAGGTTGTTTCCTCCCACCGTGCGGCCATAATGAAGGAAGTGACAAACAAGGTTTCAGCCTTAATGCATAGTTACGGTGTTGAAGTGCTGGACGTGCGCATCAAGCGCACCGACCTGCCGCCGGAAAACCAGCGTGCCATCTTCGGCCGCATGCGGGCCGAGCGTGAACGCCAGGCCAAGCAGTACCGCTCCGAAGGTGAGGAAGAATCCACACGCATCCGCTCCGACGCTGACCGCCAACGTGCAGTTATATTGGCTGAAGCCGCGCGTGAGGCGCAGATAAAACGCGGTGAAGGCGACGCCAGTGCCGCATCCATCTACGCCCAATCCTATAATAAGGCGCCTCAGTTCTATGCGTATCAACGCTGGCTGGAGGCCATGCGCAAGTCTCTCAAGGAGAACAGCAAGATGGTGCTGGCCAACGAAGCGCCACTTCTTAATCCTCAACATTGATGATGCGGCCTGTCCGCATTATGGAGTTCAAGAACATGCCTGCCTTTGCAGAAATATACGAACGCATCAAACTGGCGACAAACAGCCGCACCCAGGTGGAATTGGCCGAGGTGCTGGATATACGTCAGTCAAGCATCTCTGATGCCAAGCGCCGCAATTCGGTTCCCGGCGACTGGTTTATGAAACTGTTTGAAAAGTTCGGGCTTAATCCGGACTGGCTCAAGCAGGGCATCGGTCCCATGTACCTGCGCACCGAGCAGGGCTATATGCCGCAGGACGCTCCTGCGGCTCTTGCGGAAAACGCCGCCCACTACGGCGATACTCTTGCACGGGGATCCGTTGTCTCTGTTTATCACATGAACTGCGATTATGACGACGAGCAGCCGCGACCGTCACTTGATATGGCGGGAAAAATTTCCCTGCCGCATTCTTTTATGAAAGACGGTCTTGCTGTTCTGCGCATGCGCGGAGCAAACATGATCCCCACTATCATGTCCGATGCCCACCTTGGTGTGGACACTATGGACAGGGACGTGATTTCCGGCCGTGTCTATGCGCTTTTTGCGCCCAATGAAGGCGTGATTCTTCGCCGTCTGTTCCTGAACGGCGCGCAGGACGGGTACGTGCTGCGTTCTGATTCCGCGAACTTCCCCGAAACGACGCTCACACCCGATCTGCTGACCAAGCGCCTGCTGGGACGGGTAGTGTGGGTATTTCAGGATTTATAAGCATGACCGTAAAACTGACCGGAAAAGTTTATTTCGCCACGTTCAGAGCGGTCAGTCTGGTATGCTGCCTGGCTTGTTGTATGCTCGTGGTCGCCTGCGGCGGCGCGCATACCCAGCCTGTTTCGGAATCTGAAAGTGCCGGGCCGGCCCAAGAGGCCGGCCCGGCCAAGGTTGCCGGCCACGCTTTGCCCGCTACGGGTGAAGCGGCAACC
>NZ_JBAIYR010000175.1:0-4677 GCF_036763145.1 Desulfovibrio sp. 1188_IL3213
AGGATGACAGGCAGGGCGGCGGCGGCGTTCATGCCGATACTCAAAATGCCGGAAGCCCATTGCCAGTAAAAAAGCCATTCAGGTATGTTTTGCATGCCGTCTTGTAGCCTGTGAGCGGCTCGCTAGCAAGATGCGCGTGCGGGCTTTGTCGTTTGGGGCGGCAGCGTATGCGGCCTGTTCCGGTGCGGTCTGTTCCGGTGCGGTCTGTTCCGGTGCGAGCTTTGCGGTTTGCCGGGCTTGCGGGTTGCGGCGAGCGCATTTTTGCTGCCGGGCCGGTTGCTTGTACAGTGCCAGGGTATGATTTATAGTATCCCGACCCGCAACCGTAAACAGCCGGGCGCCCGCCCGCGCACGAGATGTACCTTCATGACGATTTTTGCCGTCTTTTTACTGGCCCTGGCCCTGTCGATGGACGCTTTTGCCGTGGCCGTGGTTTCTGGCTGCGCCTTGCAGAAGCCCAGGATTCGCCATTATGTGCGCCTTTCCGCTGCCTTTGGCTTTTTTCAGTTTGCCATGCCGGTCATCGGATGGTGGCTGGGCGTATCCGTTCGGGAATATATGGAAGCATGGGATCATTGGATTGCCTTTGTTCTGCTGGGCTGGATAGGCGGCAAGATGGCGCTTTCAGGGCTGCGGGCGCTCAAAAATCGTGAGTCCTGCGCCTGTCCTCTGGTTGATCCCACGGCCGGGAGCAATCTTGTGGTGCTTGGCGTAGCCACCAGCATAGACGCCCTGGCCGTGGGCCTTTCCCTGGCTATTCTGGGTACGCCCATCTGGGTGGACGCAGCCGTCATAGGCATTGTCTGCGCGGTGATTACGGCTTGCGGCGTCTATCTCGGCAAAACCCTGGCGAACCTCTGTGCTCTCAACGGCTGGGCGGAGCTGGCGGGAGGCTTGACGCTGCTTGCCATTGCTTGCAACATTCTGCGGGAACATCAGGTTTTCTGATAATCACGTCCGCCGCGGGGCCGCCTGCCCGACCCGAAGCCCCGACCCGAAGCCCCGGCAGAGCAGACCGCACGGCGGAAGAACAAGGAGGCTCCATGTCTACGGTCAGCGCCAAATACCTCGGTGATCTGCGCGTGGAATGCGTGCATAACCAGAGGGGAGCCAAAATTATTACAGATGCCCCCAGCGACAATCAGGGCAAAGGCGAATCGTTTTCGCCCACAGACCTTTGCGCCACGCCCTGGGGACTTGCGCTATGGCCATCGCGAGCAGTTACGCTAAAAATCACGGCTTGGATGTGACCGGCACGGAAGTGGAAATAACCAAGGTCATGAGTGCCGATCCGCGTGGCATCGGTAAGATTGAGGTGATCCTCCCTGTTGCGCTTCCATTTCATGCGAGTACAGGCATACTCTGTTTTTTCCCAAACGCTTGGCTTCGTACATGGCAATATCTCCACGGCGAACTATTTCATCCTTGCAGATATCGGCTGTGCTTACCATAACGATGCCTATGCTGGCAGAAAGCTCCTGCCAGGGGGTCTCTTTTGTAAAAACGGCTTTCATTGCCTTCTGTAATTGGAGCGCTTGATTAACCACTTGTTCCGCGATGCGGGCTCCGTTCAAGTACAGAACAAATTCATCGCCGCCCACGCGGGCGATGAGGGCTTCTGCAAAATTTTCTTGCAAAAGCCGGGCCGTCAGTTTCAAGGCGTCGTCCCCCATATGGTGACCATAAGTATCGTTGATTTGTTTGAAGTTATCCAGATCGACAAAAAGCAATGATGTCCCTACTCCGCAGATTTCTGGGATATTGTTATAAAAATATCTTCTGTTGAACAGCCCGGTGAGTTCGTCAGTGTTGGCGTTGTGTTCCAGTTTCTGCTGCGAGTTACGCTCCTGCGTCACGTCTCTGTATATAACCAGCAGGCCAATGCGGTTCTTAAATATATCCAGAATATTTTTCTCGTAAGATTCCAGAATTACTTCTTTCCCTTCGCTCCAGGATCGCACTTCAAGGTGGGCGCCAATCTGCTTCAGCCTATATTTTTTGATAGCAGTATCACGCAGACAAGAGCGATCTCTGCCAATAATTTCTTCCGCACTCTGGAATCGAAAAAAATCCAGAAACTTTTGGTTTGTATTAACAATCCTGTTGTTTGCATCCAGGATCATTGCAGCAAAGGGGAGGTTTTGCAGGATTATATCAACTTCGGCGCTCGAATTCGTAATATCCGTCATATCATAGGCAATACCTACCGTACCTATGATCTTTCCATCTTCATCAAGGATGGGAGATTTGCGCGTTTTGAACTGGCGCATACCCGTTTGGGTTTTAACAATTTCATCGAATATACAGGTCTTAGCCCGCGCTATGACTTCTTCTTCAGTTTCCAGGCAGACATACTCGCCATCAGCATATTCGTCGGGTTCAATATCCCATATGTAATAATGCCCACGCCCGGTGACATCTGCTTTGCTTTTTCCCACAATATTGCAAAAGGCGTCGTTAACCTTGAGGTGTGCGCCACGTATGTCTTTGAACCAGACCAGGTCAGGGGTAGTATCAATGGTAGTTTCCAAGCAATGCTGCAATAACGCGTATTTTTTATGAAGCAGCGCATTATTTAGCAAATTTTTGACACGCATGGTCATAACCGCCGGGCTGTCCGTCATGGACCAAACCTCGTCCAGAAGAGAGATCAGACTTTCAGGCAGAGTAGCCTCTTGACCGGTGGTATCTATTAAAACAATCCGCACTGTGGGCTTGGCCGTTTTTTTGAGGCCGGGCAATAAGACAAGGTGTTCTAGCCCTAGAAAGTAAATATCTTCTTTGTCCTGAGCCTCCGCGGGAAGCGATTGAACTCCGGCGTTAAAGGATACTTTGTGTCTGAAATCAGCATCAGACTGTAGTGTTTTAAAT
Source organism: Desulfovibrio sp. 1188_IL3213 (assembly GCF_036763145.1). Taxonomy (NCBI): domain Bacteria; kingdom Pseudomonadati; phylum Thermodesulfobacteriota; class Desulfovibrionia; order Desulfovibrionales; family Desulfovibrionaceae; genus Desulfovibrio; species Desulfovibrio sp. 1188_IL3213. The sequence goes on from NZ_JBAIYR010000175.1 coordinate 2,872, forward strand.
ACGTCTTCAAGTAGCGGTTCTACAGGATAGAGGCTGATCCGCAATGTACAGTGAAACATTGAACTGCTCCATTCAAAAGTTATGCTTCAGTAAATGGAATCATACCAAGCATAAAAATCGCACGGTTTCAATTTGAAAGCGCAACACTTGTTGTTTGGACGTTAGAGCAATTTCACTTTGAAATTGCTCTGGCGGCTGCGTGAGCAGACGTTCGCTACGGAGGCGTAAGCGCAGTTTATCTGCGCGGTTAAACGCCGAAGTGAGCGTACCTTGAACTTTGAGAATGTATATTCTCAAAGTTAATCTGCTCTAGCCGAAGCCGAAAAGTTGTATAGGGAGTCTTGAACCCCAGACATTTTCTTGGTCTCCAGTTCAGGCGGCACATGGCCGCGACAATCTCATCCTGCGTAACCGCTTCAAGGCTCACGCCCTTGGGGAAGTACTGGCGCAAAAGGCCGTTCGTGTTTTCGTTCAGCCCTCGTTCCCAGGAGTGGTGCGGGTGAGCAAAAAAGCCCTGCGCCTCCAGCTTGCCTGATAGAGCATTTAACACTTGAAATGCTCGCTTACGGCAGGCAAAAGCCTGCTTTCTCGCATTTCGTGGCAAGGATTTTTAAGAAAATCCTTGCAGAGCAGTTAACTCATTTCATTCGTTGACTGCTCTAGTGCCGCGTGGTAGCTGAACTTTTTGCCGTTATCGTAGGTGATGGTATGTACATAGTCCTTTATAGGCGTCAAAAGTCCAAGGATAACACGGGAAACTTCACTGGCGGACTTGTTTCTGGCTTTACCCACCAGCTTCAAGCGGCTTTTTCGTTCCGCCAGAGTACCAAAAGAGAACCTCCCTTGCTGCCTTCAACGTAATCGGCCTCCCAGTCGCCAAGGCGTGAGCGTTCATCAACCACCTTCGGGCGCAGATCAATACTCACTCGATCTTTCATTTGTCCGCGTCTGTCTGGCCTGCCGTATCGTCGTTTTCGCTTGCGCTGGCAACGCAAGTGGGGTGCAGACTCCCGCCGTTCTTTTTGCCCGCCAGAATGTGTTGGTAAATCCATTCATGACTAATGTTTATCGCTTGCAGGGCAAGCACGCCAGAGATTTGCTCAGGGCTGTTATCAAGGCGCAGTCTCTGCTCAACCGCAAGCCATGTCGTTGCCGAGATTCGGTTTTTCCCTTTACAGGCCTGCCTTTCACGGCTTTTGGCATCCGCCTGTTTGTCGCGATATCCCCGCAACCCCGTGTTACGGGCAAGTTCATGGCTCACTGTCGAAACATTGCGGCCAATTTCCTTCGCCGCTTCCCGCATCGACTTTCCGCTTTTTAAAGCCTGGCAAAGGTAATAGCGTTCTTTCTTAGCAAGGCGCGCATAGTGCATAAGCCTCTCATCTGTGCTGGATAGATAACCAACATCTAACACACCTTGCTTTTCTATTCAACACACAGGGTGTTACACTTGTAACTTGAATCCAGCCCTCTCAAAGAAGTCATTAATCTTCTCATTAAAGAATATTGTAATATAAGGGGTAAAACGGAACATGCATTTCCCTTCACATTATCTTTGGGTAACATCCAAAATAATATCTGGCCGTGCTTCAAGGATGTAGCATGGTTGTGGGCACCACTTTGTGATCATTCTATTCCCATGGACAGCCAGAGGATAGATTTGGAAAAACTCTCAATGGTTAGATGCTGTAGTCACGAGACTGAAGCCCACAAAAAGATACACCTGATCTGAACGGCAGCCAGAAATGAGGCCGCATTTTTTGCGTACCGAGTCGCTATGCCGCGCCATTGCTTCAAATAGAGAAA
>NZ_JBAIYR010000176.1:0-4626 GCF_036763145.1 Desulfovibrio sp. 1188_IL3213
GTTGGGCAGAAGCCGCATGTGACCGGGGATGTGCCCCATGATGCCCTGAGAGGCGCTGTGGTCTGGCGCTGAGGGATCGGGCCTGTCCACCCGGCGCATGGCTACGGTGATGACCTCGGCGCCGCTGGCTTCGGCCACTGCCGGGATAAACCCGTCAGAGCCATATTTTCCCGTACCGATAAAAAGGCGGCTGCCAAGACTGATGCCGCCGAGAATAAAGGGATCGCTGCTATTCATGACATGCTCCGCGCAAAAGCGCTGCTGAAGATTGTGCTGCTGCAAAACACTGCGCCCTGTTTTTCACGGGGCATGCCGTCTTTGGCAGGTGGATTTTGGCTGCTCCACTGGGGCTGAAAACGGCTCGCACTGTGCGGCAATATTTTGCAGTCAGGAAAGAAATGTTTGCGTCTGTTACGCCGGAACGGCTGTTTTGCGCGCGGCATCCGCGCACGCAGTCCGTCCGGTTGTGCTCTTGCAGCCGGGCAGGTCTTCGCAATATGCACGCAGACAGTCAAAGATTTCCGGGATGCGGGCTGCCTAGCCGCCGCCTACAAAATGCACAATCTCCAGTTTGTCCCCCTGCTGCAGAAAGGTTTGCGCAAATGCCTCTCTGGCAAGGATGCGTTCGTTGTGCTCCACCACTACCGTGCTGGCCTCATGCCCGCGCTCGGCCAGAAAGCGGGCCACGCTGACCTGGGGAGCGCAACTTTCGGGCTGCCCGTTGACCACAATGTTCATAATGAATCTCCATAGGTTACAAAGCCTGTTTCGGGCTGCGGGCATGTGTTTTTCGGCTTTTCAAGGGCGCAAAAAAACCCGCAGAACCAATACGGCTGCGGGCAAGCACAAACCTGTTTCCAGGTTGGGCCAGCTTCCCTTCGTCGGCACTATCCGCGTCAGGTGCAGAACCGCGTTTTTTTGCGCGGTTCTAGGGGTCAGGGCGCGACAGCCCTTTCTCAGCCATGATGGCTCCCCCAGCCGGTTTTTTGACGATAGACCCATGCCGGGCGGAATGCAAGCCTGCCAGAAGAGGGAAAGCGCGCCGCGCGGAAAAGGCCGGAACAGCAGTGCCGATGGATCAGCACGAGGAATGTGGATGTGCTCTTTTTGGGGCGTAAAAAAGTATAAAGGGATAATTTTTTATTGGGAAAGGGTGGGGAGGGTTCCACGGGAGTGTCCGCATTGTTATAAATAATAATCATTAATATTTTAAGTATTTTATATTTGTAAGTCGCGGCGGGCAACGATTTCGGCAGTGCCGTATGGCAGTTTTTTTCGTGTTGCGCCAGGCATAAATGCCCTTGACCGGCATGGACAGGGACGTCCGAAGGGTGTAGCAGAAAAACAGGAAAAATTGTCAAAAACCTGTATTTCCTGCTTTGGGTGCAGTTTTTTGTTTTAGTGTGGGCGTATTCTTGTGAATATTTTTGTGAGGAGGGCTGCTGAACACGCAACTATTTTGACGTGACACGCCGTTGTTTGTGCAAGTTCATTAAAATTCTGCAAGTATGGCTTGCTGCCTGATCGAGAAAGTTGATTCAAGTTCAGACGGGGGAATTTGTAATGGAAGCTCTTGAAAACATAAATGCCATAACCCTTGTGTTTGCGGCATTATGCATTTTTGCCATTTCATACCGTATTTACGGCATCTTTTTGGCAAACAAGGTTTTGCGGCTGGATGCAAGCCGCAGTACGCCCTCGGTGCGCTTTGCCGACGGACACGACTATGTAAAAACCAATGAATATGTTTTGTACGGCCACCATTTTGCCGCCATTGCCGCGGCCGGGCCTCTTGTGGGGCCTGTGCTGGCCGCCCAGTTCGGTTATCTGCCGGGCGCCCTGTGGATTCTGGTGGGCTGCGTTCTTGGCGGCGCGGTTCACGACATGGTGGTTCTTTTTGCCTCTGTGCGACATAAAGGACAGAGCCTCGCCGCCATCGCCACGCGCGAGGTCGGTCGAGTCACGGGAACCGTGGCGGGCGTGGCGGTTCTGTGCATTCTCATCCTTACGCTGGCCGGTCTTTCCCTGGCGTGCATCAGCGCCATGCACAACGCGCCCTGGTCGCTGTTCATCGTGGTCATAACCATGCCCATTGCCATGATTATGGGCCTTATCATGCGCTACAAGAAGAACAGTGTGCTTTTTGCCAGTCTTCTTGGACTGGTGCTGCTGGTTGTGGGCATTCTGAGCGGCCATGACCTCATGAAGCACGACGTGCTCGGCTGGGCTTTTGACTGGGACAGAAACACGGTCGCCATCGCCATTGCGGTGTACGGCTTTTTTGCCTCGGTGTTGCCCGTATGGTTTTTGCTGGTGCCGCGCGACTACCTTTCCACCTACCTGAAGATCGGCACCATCCTCATGCTTACGGTGGGCATCATCTTTGTGCAGCCCACCATTCTCATGCCCACCATCACGCCCTTTATCAACGGCGGCGGCCCTGTCATCGGCGGCCCCGTCATGCCCTTCATCTTTATCACCATCGCCTGCGGAGCCATTTCGGGCTTTCATGCCATTATCGGTACGGGAACCACGCCCAAGATGATCGGCAACGAGCGTGATATTCTGTTTGTCGGGTACGGGGCCATGCTCACCGAAGGCTTTGTAGCCATGATGGCCCTGATCGCGGCCTGCACCCTGATGCCCGGCGACTATTTTGCCATCAACGCTGCTCCGGCCAAGTATGACGCCCTGCTGGCCGCCCACCCCAACCTGCATACCGTGGACCTGACCTTTTTTGAAGAAAAGATCGGCCTGAACCTGCACGCCCGGCCCGGCGGCGCAGTGTCCCTGGCAGTGGGCATGGCTCATATCTTCCACAAGATCCCTTACATGGATCACCTGATGGCCTACTGGTACAATTTTGCCGTCATGTTTGAAGCGGTGTTCATCCTTACCGCCATTGACTCCGGCACGCGCGTGGGCCGCTTCTTCCTTCAGGAAATGCTCGGCAAGGTATATGCTCCGTTCGGCGACAAAAACTGGGTTCCGGGCATTGTCATCACCAGTCTGGCCTTCACCTCCATGTGGGGCTATCTGGTGTATACCGGCAACATCAGCAATATTTGGCCGCTGTTCGGCATGAGCAATCAACTGCTGGCTGCCTGCGCCCTTATCGTCTGCACCAGCATGCTGCTGCGCATGAACAGGGGCAAGTACTGCCTGGTGACGGCCATTCCCGGCATTTTTATGACCGTGGTGACGTTCTGGGCGGGCTACCTTCAGTTGACCACAGACTATATCCCCAACGGCAAGTACCTGCTGGCCGCCCTGGCCTGCCTGGTTATGGTGCTGATGGTCTTTGTCATCGTGGGAACCTTCCGCCGCTGGACCGAACTGATGGGAATAAAGACACTGGTCACCGACTCTTATGGCGAATCGGTGCGTGAGCTGGCTGAAGAATAGTTGCTGTTTCCTGTTTTTGGAGTGGATTATGAAAAAGGCTCCGCTGCCTCGCAGCGGAGCCTTTTTTTGAAGCCGCCGCCGTGCCTGTGGCTGACAGAGTGGTTTTTTTGGAGTGTAGAAGGACGGAAAATAAATTTTCAATTTATATACTACTAGCTTCAGATAAATATGTTATAAAAATTGAGACATGAGATAATTTAAAAAAAATGACAGTTCTGTGAAAAAGAGAACTTGTCAAGGGGGTGGAGGTTTGATAGCTTGAGCGCGCAAACAGTTTTTGCCGGCAGCTTTGTGCCGCCGGTATAGTCGTGCTGCACTGCTCCCACTAGACACTGGCTAAAAAGCGGAAGACCGGACCTACCCCACCGGATTCCGCAGCGGTACGACCATAAAGCCGCTCTGCGGCTTATGACATGACAAGCGCCGGATTTTGCCGGTGCAAAACATAGGCGGGCAAGCCCGCGCAACTGAGCCGGATTTGATGAGCGGGACCGCATTTCCGCGAGCGCCTGGCGGCCTGAGCCGCCGAGTGTCTTCAAAATTGCCGGTGCGTCTGGACGGACTGCGGAACGGCATGGCCGGGTCGCAGGGCGTACGCTGCCGTACAGACAGCACCACCCGGCGAAGCTCAAGGTTCCTTGCAGACCCTGGGCGTCAACTGCTGGCTTGGATCAGACGCCAGAACCCCCGGTCAATTGTTGGCCGGGGGTTCTATGTTTTATGCTGTACCGTTTATCTGCGTAATTGTTATTGTCGAGCGCTGTAGTGGGCGCCTTGAGGCTTTGCGAAGGAAACACTCAACGCTAAAATATTTTAGTCCAGACCCATTGCCTTGCCGATTTTTTTGGCGGCCTTTTTGACTTTTTGCAGCGGGGTCTGCTCCCCGGCAGCCTCAAATTCGCGCAGCAGTTCTTCCTGCCGGGCCGAAAGGCGTGTGGGTGTGAGCACCTTGACCTCTACCAGCATGTCGCCGCGCTGCTTGCGGCCGGGGTAGGGCATGCCCTCGCCCGCCATGCGCAGCAGCGCGCCGCTTTGCACGCCCTTGGGGATGTCCAGCGGCATGGGACCGTCCAGGCCGGGAATTTCCACCCTGTGGCCCAGTGCGGCCTGAACAAAGCTGATTTCCTGAGTAAAGACAAGGTCCTGGCCTTGACGCTGCCAGCGTTTGTCCTGTTCTACGGTAAGCACCACATACAGGTCGCCGGGGGGGCCGCCGTGTAA
>NZ_JBAIYR010000177.1:0-4622 GCF_036763145.1 Desulfovibrio sp. 1188_IL3213
CGGAAGCTTGCGTGCCTGCGGCAGAAGACGTGGCGGACGCAGGAGAGGCGACAGCCCCGGTCGCGGGCGCGTCGGCTGCCGTTCCGTCCGGGATTTTCCCTGAAATATGTGTGGTGTCAGGCTGTTCCATGATATTCCCGTTGCTGTAACACAAGGGCTGGAAGCCCTTGCAAAGGGGCAGGAGCGTGTGCCGGAAAGGCAGAGAGCCTTGCCGGGCGCTGCGGCCGGCAACCGTATTGAACGGTTTACCGTTTATTAAGGTACGTTAACGCATTTGAATTGCCAAGCTGTTAGACAATCCTATGCAAATGCGGAACGTTGTGAACGAAGGGAAATAAAAAGAAATCAAACGTTTGTACCCCGACGCGCATGCGCGTCGGGGTACAAACGCCTCTTACTCAAACCAGCCGGGAGCGAATTCTTCGCGGGGGTCAGCGGGATCCTTGGGCGGTTCCTGCCCAAGGGGACCGGTATTAATGGACATTTGCGGCAGCAGATTGCCCGAAAGGGCGCTCAGGCGATACGCACCCACCAGAATGTTGCCGCGAGCGGTTTCAGCCTGGGTGGAGGAGTTGAAAAGCTCGTTCTCCGTATCAAGCACATCAAGAATGCTGCGCCTGCCGATCTGGAACTGCTCGATATACGCCGAACGGGTATACCGGCTGTACTCAACGGCCTTGCTGTAGTGCGAGTACTGTTCCTGAGCGGCCTGATAGTTGGTCCACGTGTTTTCAATATCCAGCTTGAGCTCATCGATAAAATCGTACATCACCTGGCGGCTCTGGCGGATGCGCGCCGAAGCGGCGCGCCGTTCGGCCAGGTCTGCCCCGCTGTTGAAAATATTCCAGCGCACAACGCCAAGCACGTCGAAGCTGTATATCCAGCGGTCGCTGGCCCCGCCCCTGTCTGTGTAGTTGGGGCCGGCCTCAAGGTTCAGCGTGGGATAAAAGGCGGAGTCAGCCAGTTCACGCTCACCGCGCGCGGCGCGGATGTCCTGCATGTAGGCAGCCACCTTGGGGTTGCTCTGCTCGGCCTGGGACATCACGGCATCCGGGCCTTTGTAAAGCTCGGGGGGCATGGTCACAGGGGCCATTTTTGCCGTGGCGGGCAACCCGGTAAGACGCACATACCTGTCTTCTGCCACCAGAAGGGCGGCCTTGGCCTCTGAAAGGCTCGACAGGGCGCGCTGCAAGCGCGAACGGGCCTGCGTCACGTCGGCAGCGGTATCCGCGCCAAGGCTGGCCCTGTCCTGCGCCTGATTCACCAGCGCCTTGTGCTGGCTTACGTTCATTTCGGCCAGTTCAAGAATCTTTCTGCGGCGCAGGACGTCGATATGCGAAATAATTCCTTCAAGAGAAAGCGAGGTGGCCGTGTCAAAAACACGGAACTTCACAGACTCAAGGGTGGACTTGGCAGTGCGCACGCGCGAGCGTGTGGCAAAGCCGTCCCAGATGGGCTGCACAAGCTGGGCGCTAACACCCGCCAGACCCCACATCTGATAATCCAGGTCTTTACTACGCGTGCTCGAGTCATTCAAAACACTGCCGCCGGCACGCCCGGTGACGTCCACGCGGGGGCCGAATCCGGCTTTGGCGCGGTCAACTTCGTGCGTAAGCACGTTACGGTTTTCCTGAATGCCCCTCAAGGCCCTGTTGGTACGAAGCACACCATAAATGGAATCTTCCACAGTTATGGCCTGCCCGGCGGGCGGCGGAGGCGGATATGCGCTTTCGGCAGCCATAGCGGACGCCGGGGCCAGCAGCATCAGCCCCAAAAAGGTAAAAATATACTGTCTCACAGTTCACTCCCTAGAATGAAAAGCCGCGCCTTGTGGCGGCCTTCCGCTCTGTCGCATGCCGGTCAGAATGACCCACATTGCGGATACGGCAACCGGGTGTGCCACCGTCCACAACGGCATGCTTTAGGCTTTAGATGAAATATCCAGGTTAACGGCCCGCGCAAGCTCTTGGGCGCGAAGCCCCGCGACTTGCGTATCGCTCCGCACAACGCCGATACAACAGACGGATACGGCAGACGGATACGGCAGGCCAACCAAGCAGACCAACCATCTACAAGCGTATGTCGGCTGGGGCTGCGACTCTTAACAATTAGCAATAACTGAAAAATAAAAGCAAGAGATTTTCACCTCATTAAAAAAGCAAATGACTAATAACATATTAAATAGTAAAAGAAAATATATTTAATTATATTATTATACTTTATTATCTGGAATAGCCTTGCAGATCATCGCGGCCAGAAGAAATGGGAGGCAACCGAATGAAGATAACCAGAAACAGGCAATTAATCAAATATATTATCACATTACACTATTGCGAACATGTGCTCGCGAAGCCTACAGACGCCATTCAGCATTTCACAGCGTAGATAAACCGCACCTGCGCTCCCATGACGCTTACGCAACCGTCGAGCGGTGTTAACGTAAAATTTCTCCATGAGCGATCGGGGGCCATACGCCTGGGTGGCGGATAGCGCTTGATGCCGGTTGACCTGCACAGCAATCGCCACCAGTGTAGCAAAAAGGCTGCACAGGATGCTTTTCTGTTTCATATCGCCACCACAGCAAAGCACATCTGGTGATTGAACCAGGGCCGGCCCCTTCCCGCAGTCCGGGCGAAACCGCCCGGCAGGGCTGGCGTCACAGGACGCGGCCCTGCACAGGCGGCAAACCGTCCTGCAAAAAACCGGAGATCGCACGCTGCCGCGCAAGAGAATAGCTTTCGGCAGCCGTACGGCTTCATAGCAAAACAGACCAGAGCAGTTAACTCATTTCATTCGCAAACGGCTCCAGAGCAATTTCACTTTGAAATTGCTCTGGCGGCTGCGTGAGCAGTCGCCCGCCGCAAAGATGCAAGCGCAGCTTCAGCCGTTACGACAAAAGAAGTTACGGATGCTTCAGGAGTTGTAACGCAGGAAACTACGCTTGCGAACAGCATGTGTAACGAGCGGTTTGTTTCCACACAACCACTGTCGCCATTCGTAAGGCTCGCAGGCTCGCCAACGACTGCCGCGAAGACAGCAGAGCTATTTACTTGCGCGGTTAAGCATCGAAGCGAGCGTGTCTTAAACTTTGAGAATATACATTCTCAAAGTTAATTTGCTCTAGAAGCTGTAGTTCAGTTCTTCAAAAAATGCCTTGGGGTGCGCACAGGCGGGGCACATTTCAGGAGCGTGATCCCCGTCCACGAGACAGCCGCAGTTGATGCAGCGCCACACCGTGGGTTTGGAACGCATGAACATGCGGCCTTCCTTGATATCGCCCGCCAGCTTCAGGAAGCGCTTTTCGTGGTAGGCTTCGGCCACGGCGATATGGCGCATGACACAAGCCACCTCGGAAAAGCCTTCTTTCTCGGCCGTGGCAGCCATAGAAGGATACATTTCAGTGTGCTCGTAGTTTTCGCCGTGGGCGGCAGCACGCAGGTTGGCTTCGCTGCCCGCGATGATCCCCGAAGGATACGCGGCCTGAATTTCTACTTCGCCGCCTTCAAGAAACTTGAAAAGGCGCTTGGCGTGTTCTTTTTCCTGCGCGGCGGTTTCAAGAAAGATTTCCTGCACCAGCACATAGCCGTCTTTTTTGGCGACAGAAGAGAAAAAGTCATAGCGATTACGGGCCTGCGACTCACCGGCAAAGGCAGTCAGAATATTTTTCTCGGTCTGGGTTCCCTTTAACGATTTCATGGCAAAACCTCTCTTTCGCATGCAATGCATGCCGTATATTAAGGTGTTTGGGCGTAAACGAAATAAAAAGGGATAGCAGCAGCCATCCCCCAGGACACTTCATATAATTGATATTTGTTACTGTCAATAGCCTACGAAGCCTGTTCGGCCTCGGCAAGCTGCGCCTCAAGAGCCGCAAGCTGCGCCTGAAGAGCATTGATTTTGCTTTGCAAAGCCGTATCCGGTCCGCGACCGCCGGCCTGGCCGGCAAGGCTGGTCAACTGGCTTTTGAGGGCTTCTATCTGTTTTTTTATACCCTCAACAGAGCTGGAACCGCCAAGCCCGCCTGACGCGCCCCCTGCCCCTGAAGCCTTGTCGTCACCACCGCTGCCGGAAAGTCCTGCCACGGAACTGCCGGAAGCGGCCTGCCCGTCCCCTGCCTCCGACGCCTTGCCCGAAGCCGAATAGCGTCCCAGTTTTTCGCGCAAAAGCTCTTTGGCCTCTTCAGAAATATTTACGGTATCGCCGGAATCGCCCTTGCCGGAAGCGGCGGCATTTCGGGCGCTGCCGCCCAGATCCCATATCCCTTCCACGCCGGAAAGCCCGCCAACGCCATATGTGCCGGACACGCTCATATCTGCTCCTTCGATGCTTCGCACCGGTTGGAAAACAATTCCTACCGCCCGTGCCAGAAAAAAAGAGCAAAAGCCGTGCCAGCGCATCCCGGGAAAAACCTGCCGGCGGCCAGGCAAAGATGCGTCAACGGCCCTTTACAAGGGCTTGTCCCCTGTGGCAGCCTCGGCCCATGCCTGAAAAAAAGACCGCATCACAGCGCCGCAAAAGTCAGGGGGCATTCCCTCCCCTGCCGGAGCATATCCAACTGCCCCTGGCCGGAGGAGCACGGCTGTCCGCCAGGGTGCGACCTTCCGCGCGCGCCCGTCGCACAC
>NZ_JBAIYR010000178.1:0-4606 GCF_036763145.1 Desulfovibrio sp. 1188_IL3213
GGCCTCCGGTCAGGCTGCGGGTGACCGCTCTCCGGGCGGCGGCCTCTAGGCCGCCGCCGGATGGAGTGGCAACAGGGCGACTGCTCACGCAGCTGCCAGAACAGAACAGAGCAGAACAGAGCAGTGCAGCAGACTGCTCTGGCTGATCGCGCAGATAAAGACCATGAGCGTGCTTCAGGCGCGCATGGTGTCAAAAAAATCTTCCGCCTATTCGGGGTTTTCCCCCAGCGCGTTCAGCCACTGCACCATGCGCGCGGTCTGCTCCAGATACCACAGGGAAGCCATGAGCGGCGACAGTGTGCCCCCGTCAGGATCATACATGGTCGCAGAGCCGCTTTTGCGCATGGCGTCCCATGCCGCGAGGGTTTCGCGCAGCGATTTGCTTCTTTCTTCACCAAGCACAGGGGGCAGGGCAATCTGCCGCACGGCGACAATCTTTTCGAGCCGTTCCAGTTCCGCATTGATGCAGTCCTGCATATCGGTGGTCACGCCAGCGGCACTGTCCATACACGTCTGGTAGTCTGGGCTGAAAAGACCGTCGACCGGTGGCGGAGCCTCATCATTCTGATCTTTTTCCTGACCATCCGTCCGGCTTCCCTGGTCATGGCTGCTGCTGCCGGACTGGCTGGACGGGTTTCCGGCCGGAACCGCCTGGCTTTCCGCATGCTTTTCCGCGCCGGAGACGCTGGAAGAAAAAGAAAGCAGAGTCAGAATGGCTATGATGGGCAATATGACGCCGAAAAGATGCAAACGACCTTGCAACATCCTGTACTCCTTACTGGAAAAGACCATATTGCGCGCAGTGTACGCGCAGCCCCAGGGAGGCGCAATAGGTCGAGGCGCGCCTGCGGCGGCATTTTCGTCATCTGGAGCATTTTATTTTTGCGCAAGCGGGTCGCAGCATTTGCCCGATGCCACTGCGCCAGCCATGTTCCCTACCGGTATTCACGCCCGGACCACAGTACGCGGCCGATAACCCTGAACTGGTCGGCAAGGTCGCCGCGCAGGTCCAGACTCACCGGGGGATAGGCGGGATTGACGCTGTGCAGGATTATTTTGCCGGGAACCTTGTCAATGCGCTTTATATAGATGGCGTCTTCAAAACCCACGGCATAAAGGCGGCCAGGGCTGATTTCCGTCTGGCCCCTATCCAGCAGCACAAGGTCATTATCAAATATTTCCGGAACCATGCTGTCGCCGGACACGCGCATGAGGACCATGCGCCGGGGGTTGCCTTTGCGGCGTAAAAAGTCGCCTCTGAAGGCGTAGCTGTCTTCGCTGCGTTCGCTGACCTCCAGGCTGCCCGTACCTGCGGAAAGCCTGGCTTCAGCCAGGGGAACATGTATGAGATCCGCCTTGCAGTCGCCGTGTATGGACGGCAGTTCACCCTCGGCAGCTTCGGGAAGCCGCATGGGGCCGCTGCCGAAAAACAACCAGTGGGCATTCACCCCGGTTGTGGCGGCGCAGGCCTGTATCCAGGCGGGCGGCGCCTCACCGCGCTTGCGCGCACCGCTGATGGATTGTGGGGTAATGCCCAGGGCGCGGGCCAGTTCCGCATCATTGGAAGCGTTCATGGCCTGCATAAGACGGTGCAGGGTTTTCGTAAAGTCTGTTTCTTCCGGCATGGAGTACCTCGTTGGTCGGCATGGCTTCCCCGGTGGGTGTGCCGTGCGGCGGCCCCGGCTCGCTCCGCTGATGCGGGGGCCGGTTTCTGTTTGAAATGCCGTCAGGCTGCCGGAGCGGCAGGCTTGTCGGCGGCAATGCATATGAACAATGTATCAGTTTTGAATGTCGAGGGCAATGTCTTTATAAATTTTTAGTTTATAAATTATTTTTTTAACAATCCTGGATGGATGCCCTTGTCTGCATAAATACGGCATGAGCGTATTTATACGGGGTTGTTAAGTTTTTTATTTCTGTTTGTGCGGGAAGTTATAAATCTGAGTATGAGGTTGGAAGCAAGAACGCCACCGCAGGCCAGGATGGTATCAAGCAGCCGCCAGCTCAGCAGGGGGATGTCGCCGCCTATGTGCAATGTTGCCATGTCGAGCAGCAGCAGCACTATGAGGGTTATGATAAAACTGAAGAGCATATAGTGGCCGCCTTGCGCGTAAGGGACGAAAAGGGCGGCAAGGAGCACGCAGACGGCAAGCGGGACCGGGGTAGAAATATAAAATACGAGGGGGGCGGCAACAATGACGCCTACCACTGTTCCCAGGGCGCGGTCGCGTATGCGGCGCAGTTCGGTGGCTCCGTCGCTGTGCATGACAAAAAGAACGGTCAGCCCCACCCAGGCCGGGTGGCTGAAGTACAGACCGCGTGCGGCCAGGGTACACAACAGCACTGTGGTGGGAACGGCCATGCCGAAAAGCGGATTGTTGACAGCCCCGTGCTTGAACGCCTCAAACTCTTCAAAAGGGCTTGCGCCGCTGCCCTGTCCACTGCCGAAGCGTGTGCCGGCCACGCTGAGCATTGCCCCCAGCGCAAGGCCGGTCATAAAAATAACGGCCGCGCTTATGGAACTGACCATGCCGAAATGGGTCAGCAGGGCTGCGGCTCCCATATTTTTAAAGACAAGGCTGAGATATGCCTGCTCCGGTCGGGGCAGGGCGGCCAGCCAGCTGAACATTACCAAAGGTATCAGTGCGAGGTTGTTATTGCCCTGGGTAAGCACGCCCACTGTGGCTGCCGCACAAACGAGCAGCCCCCCGGCGCCGATGCAGAGGACGCGCGGCAGCGGCCTGTAGCGGGGAGCGATAAAAAGGGCGAACAAGGCCCCCAGGGCGCCCAGTACCAGCACTTCCGGTTCCTTGCAGACCAGGCTGACTGTGATGGGAATGCCCATAGCCAGCATGTAAAGTACGCCCCGGACCACGAGGTCGCGGCGAAGAGTGGGGGTGGTCATGCGGACTCCAATATGGGGGCGGCAGCGTTAACAGTTAAAAGGAATTACTATAAATTAGGTACAGTGCTCTTTGTGTCAGGTCAACCGTCTTTTTTCCTTGCGTAAACCCAAAAGCACGCCTCTCCGTACCCCACAGTGCGGCTTTACGTTGCAATGCCACAGGCCAAAGCAAGTGCGCTGCGCGGCACCCCGGTAAAGCGGTACGCATTGTTGTCAAATAATATCGATATGTTGATAATTTTCTGAATATGCCTGGGGCAAATGTGTCCGTGGTCACGGCAATGAAATATACACTACGTTAAACAGTTGTCTGTTTTAAAATATAAAAACCTATTTAATTTCTTTTTCCGATGTGTCATCTTAAGACATAGGACAGTCGGGCGATTTCAGAAATAGAGAGCAGCTGAAAATGACGGAGGCACACGGTAAAACGGGATGCTGCCAGCCTGCCTGCTGGAAACACAGGCAGAGGAGGAACTGTATATGACCATCAAGGCACGGGTAATACTGGGTTTTTTGCTGACGATAGCCGTCATGGCCGGTGGCACCATACCCTATGTGACAAGTAAGATGCGTAACACGGCCGAAGAGTCGTATCTGACGGCCTCCAGAGAGCAGCTACAGCTTATGGGCAGCTATGTGGAAAGTTTCATCAACGAGGCAGAACGCAACCTCGCTTTTCTGGCGGCGGATGAGTTGCTCGTTGACGGGGGAAACACGTTTCCCAACTATAAAAACACGTCCACTGAAAATACCTACAAACGCTCGGCTCTCGACCCGGAAGCCACCCGCGCCGGTCAGCCCCTTTTCAGGCTGGCCAAGGCAAATCCTTCCTATGTAGAAGTCTACGTGGGATATCCCGACGGCAGCTATGGTTCATCCATGTCCGATGGGCCGGTGCCTGCGGGTTTTGATACTTCCAAGCGCGCCTGGTATGTGAGCCGCATGAATTCTGACAAGGTTGTGGGCCTGTCGGACAGCTATCTTTCCATTTCCGGCGAGTTGGTGGCCCCTGTAACCCACAAAGTGCGTGACCGCAACGGCGCTTTTCGCGGGGTGCTGGGCGTTGATGTTTCCCTTAACGGTCTTTCGGAAAAATTCGAGGCCATGAATTTTGGCCGGACAGGCTATTTTTTACTTGTGGAAAACACGGGGCGCATCATCTGCGACCCCAAGGACAAGGAACTTACCGGCAAAATTATCGGCAAGGATATCAAAAGTCCGGGGCTGGAACAGCTTTTCAAAACCCAATCAGGCGTTGTGCTCACCCACATAAATGACATCGCCGTGCGGGCCAACGTGCTCACAACCAGTTTTGGCTGGAAGATTGCCGTTATTCAGGACGAAAGCGAAATTTTTGCCGAAACCAACGAGGCCATACGCTCAGTCTCCATTATTTATGCTGTCATTGCCCTCGCCATGCTGGCGTTGGCCTGGTTCATCGTGCGTTCCATCAACCGTCCGCTGCGTCTCATTGTGGAAGAGGCAGACAGTATCGCCCAGGGTAACCTTGAGGTACACCTTGATGCGCGCGACTTTTACGGTGAACTGGCGGAACTGCGCCATTCTCTGCTCAATATGGTTCACAACCTGCAAAACATGATTGAAACCGCCAACCAGAAGAGCGCCAAGGCCGAGGAACAGACCCTGCGCGCCCAGGCCGCCACGGAGCAGGCCGAACTTGCCCGTCGGCAGGCCGAG
>NZ_JBAIYR010000179.1:0-4597 GCF_036763145.1 Desulfovibrio sp. 1188_IL3213
TAGAGCAGATTAACTTTGAGAATGTATATTCTCAAAGTTTAAGGCACGCTCACTTCGGCGTTTAACCGCGCAGATAAACTGCGCTTACGCCTCCGTAGCGAACGTCTGCTCACGCAGCCGCCAGAGCAATTTCAAAGTGAAATTGCTCTAGGGCATTTAACACTTGAAATGCTCGCTTACGGCAGGCAAAAGGCTGCCTGCGCAGCCGTCCCGAGCGGTTTCAAAATAAAATCACCCTAACCGCAACGGGAAAAGCCGCAGGCCGGGCAGATGAGGCAGCCCTCCTGAAATACCAGCTTTTCGCCGCAGTCCGGGCAGCGACTGGCGGCAATATCATTGACGGTATCCACCACTTCGTCCTTGAGGTAGCGCTGTTCCAGCACCCAGGCGATGGCATCGGGTATGGAAAGCAGCAGCCCCTTGCCCCGAAAGACAGGATGTTCGCCGCCTATGCCCTTGATCTGCGCCACTACGTCACGCACGTGCACACCGGAGCGCAACGCAAGGGACACAAGCCGCCCGATGGCCTCTGCCTTGGCCGTGATGGAACGCCCGGACTTGCCGATGGTGGCGAACACTTCAAAGGGCCTGCCGTCCACCTCATTTACGGTAAGATACATGGCCCCAAGACCAGTCTGCACCTTGCGGGTAAAGCCCTGTACTTCATCCGGACGCTTGCGCACCAGTGACGGCGCTGCGGCAATGGGGCCACCCGCAGCATACCCGTCGACATATTCGCCCGCAGCACCTCCGTCCGCGGCTTCAGCGGAACCGCCGTCCATTTTTTTCTGGCCTTCTCCGGTTGCCAACACCTGAATGCTCTTGCAGCCGTCGCGGTACACGGTAACGCCCTTGCAGCCCTCCTGATAGGCCAGCCAGTAAATTTCACGAATATCCTGTTCTGTCGCGCTGTTGGGCAGGTTGACGGTTTTGGACACGGCATTGTCCGTATGCCGCTGAAAGGCTGCCTGCATGCGCAGATGCCATTGGGGGGCGATGTCCATAGCGGTCACAAAGGTCTTGCGCAGCACAGCGGGCAGATAGTCCATATCCTGAATGGATCCCCTGGCTGCCACCGCATCCATCAGTTCGTGACTGAACAGCCCCCCGGACTCCAGCGCCGTCTCAAAATGCGGATTGATCTCCACCAGACGTTCGCCATCCAGAATGTTGCGGGTAAAGCAGAGAGCAAAAAGCGGTTCCACGCCCGACGAGCAGCCCGCAATGATGGAAAGCGTACCCGTGGGCGCAATGGTGGTTACCGTGGCATTGCGGTACGGCCCAAGTTTTTTGGCCGCAAACACCGAAGACTCATAGGCCGGAAAAGGTCCGCGCTCCCGCGCCAGTTCCGCCGAGGCCCTGTGTCCTTCTTCCTGCACAAAGGCCATGATGCGCTCGCCAAGATCAAGCCCCTGCTGCGAGTCATACGCCACGCCAAGCTGAAAAAGCAGATCCGCAAAGCCCATAACGCCCAGGCCGATCTTGCGGTTTTTGCGCACGGTTTCGCCGATGCGCTCAAGCGGAAAGCGCGAAGCGTCAATCACATTGTCAAGAAAACGCACAGACAGATGCACCACACGGCGCAAATCGTCCCAGTCAATGCCCGCAGCGGGGTCTGCACCGTTTTCATGCCCCGGCACATGAAAGCAGGAAAGGTTGATGGAACCCAGATTGCACGCCTCAAAGGGCAAAAGCGGCTGCTCGCCGCAAGGATTGGTGGACTCGATATCTCCCTGGTCAGGCGTGGGATTGTCACGGTTGATGCGGTCAAGAAAAACAATGCCCGGATCGCCGGACTGCCACGCCTTGCGCACCAGCAGGTCGAAAACCTGGCGCGCGGGCAGGCGGTTTATGACTTCACCGTTATGGGGCGAAACAAGGTCATACTGCTCGTCGCCTTCCACAGCCTGCATGAACGCTTCTGTCAGTCCCACGGAAAGATTGAAGTTATTAAACTCCCCTTCTTTCTCCTTGGCCCGGATGAACTCCAGAATATCCGGGTGATCCACCCGCAGAATGCCCATATTGGCCCCGCGCCGCGTGCCGCCCTGCTTTATCTGCTCGGTGGCGGTATTAAAGATGCGCAAAAAAGACACAGGGCCGGACGCCACGCCTCCGGTGGAGCCTACGCGGCTGTCTTTGGGCCGCAAGCGGGAAAAGGAAAAGCCCGTGCCGCCGCCGGATTTGTGTATCATGGCGGCGTATTTGACGGCGTCAAAAATTTCTTCAATGGAATCCCCCACGGGCAGTACAAAGCAGGCCGAAAGCTGCCCCAGGTCCGTACCGGCGTTCATGAGGGTGGGCGAATTGGGCAGGAATTTCCAGCTGGTCATGAGGTCGTAAAAATCACGGGCCAGTTGCTCAGACTTGCGGCTTGAGCCTTTGTAGCTTTTTTCCTGGGCGGCAATGGACGCGGCCACGCGCCAGAAAAGATCGCGCGGCTCTTCAATGATCTTGCCGTCCAGGTTTTTACGCAGATAGCGCTTTTGCAAAACAACTTCGGTATTGGGCTTCAGTTGCGGATGGGGCAGATTTTTGGGCATTGCAAACATGGGAGCAGAAACCTTTTCTTGAAGTTACAAAGGGCGAAAGCGGCCCTGCGGGCCAAACGCCACTATACACGGTTGTGGACCGAATGAAAGCAGCCAGCATGCATCTAGATACTAACTATTTGGTTTTCATATCTTTTTATATTGATAAATTGTATCATTAGGCAATCATTCATAAAAATCCGCCCCGTGCTTCATCAAACAGAACACGGGGCGGCCAAAAAGGCGAACAGGCAAAACGGCTAAGCGCCAGCCCGGGATTAGAGCATTTTAACTTTGAAACTGTTCCGACTCTTGCGCTGACAGACGGACGCGGCAAAGGTGCAAGTTATTTTTGACAGGATTTTTGATACAGGCAAAAAGCGGCCTGCTACGGAAATAAAAAAAGTGGCAAAAGGTAGATTTTTTGACACTCCCTTGTGTCTAACTTATCTCCCAGGCTCTTGCTTTTTGGTTTGTGTCTGTTGGCGCTCTTTTTCAAGGACTGGATGTATAATTTCTTTTACGAGAGCATGCATATCTTTATTGCTTCCAAGCTGGTCAAGTGAAAAAGTAATATCCCTTTTTGTACCTTCTGATTGAGCTAACGTAATTGAAATTTTATTAACGCTAATATCTCTTGCAATATATAAAACATCTCTTCCGGAAGCGTTTTTGTTAAGAGCCTCCCATTCTAAATGATAGCCTGATTCTTTAGCAAGCTGTCGCGTAAAAGTTCTTAATGTCCTGCTATTTCCATCATTGAATGGATGTATATAGTCAACTGCAATGTATATATCAGCAATATTTTTACAAAATTCTTCTTTTTTTAATATAGACAATTTTTTTGTGTCTATAGTAGAAAGCATCATTTCTAATTTTTTTTGAGCGTCTTTTGACATATTTGAATACGCAACATTTGAGGCAGCATTAACGCTTTCAAGCTGTCGTGTTTTTACCCAATCAAGGTTTTTGCCTACAGGTTTTCTAAATTGCCCTGGTGTAATGTCGCTTCCGAGTTTTGGAAAATCTTGAAAAATACGTCTATGTATCTCTTTGAGATGTAAAATATTAAAATTTCCTTGAACTGCTTTTTCTTCTAATTCGGCGAGACGAAGAATAACAGCAATATCTTGTTTTTCTTTTTGACTGTACATAGTAGTTTGCTCACAAAAAGGCAGTGTACAACACTGCCTTTTTAGTTATGCCAAAAGAGTTTTAAGGATGCTATTTATGTCCATTTCTCCGTTTATATAACGAGTAATAAATGGGCGGGCATTCTCAGGAAAATAGCAGCCTTCAAAATTTGCAGATGCTTCAGCAAATTTTATTGCTTGCGCCCGGTGTTCACCTTCTTTATTGGGAAGATTAGACGCGTCTTGCACATTATCTATGAAATTTTGCATCAAAATTCGCAAAATTTGAGCAGCGGGCATTTTAACTTTTTTCGCTGCCTTGGTGAAATCAGAGCGTAAACTAGGTTCAACTCGGAACGTTATTGTCGTCTCTTTATTCATGGTTGGTTGCATGTCATTGCTCTCCATTTTTCAAAATGTAGTACATTTTAGACGTAATGTCAATGTAATTACATTTGTGAGCTTTCACTTGCAGTCCGTAATCCGGGGGGAATATTTAGCCATTCGTGCTACTCGTGCGGAACGCCGTTTTAAGAAAAACAGCAGTTATACTTCTGATCAACCTGGCTACGGAGTTGCCGCGGCAAACACATTCGTGTTACGCAAAAAGGGAACCCCCGGTTTGCGAAGGGGCCACAAACCAGGGGGTTCTAGGGTAATCCCTTGGCCGAAAGGCGCAAGCGCAGCTTCAGCCGTTGCCCCCCGGGGTTATGGACGCGGTTAAACACGGTAGCCTACCTCTGGCCCTCTGGGGGGGGCAACTTCCACCCCCAAGGGCTTCACACGCCGGAAAACGGCTTCTGTCAGGGCTGAGAACGCCAGTAGTCAACCCAGGGCCGCCCCAAAGACCTATCCTTTTCCGCCTCGCCTTTCATGGCGGCCCTGCACGTGCCGGGTGCCTTGCGCAGAAGCGGACGGGTCGGGCCGCCGCAC
>NZ_JBAIYR010000180.1:0-4593 GCF_036763145.1 Desulfovibrio sp. 1188_IL3213
CCGTGCGGCGCGCTGCACCGTGCGCGGCGGCAGAGCGGAGGCGCCCTTTGCCGCAATCCGCTCCAATCTCCCAAGCTATGGGGTCGTGCCAATGCGGCCCACGGCCTTTCAGGGGAAAACTATGACTGAATTCGTACGCGGTACTGGAAAACTTGTGGAACTGCCCGTCATGCCTTTGCGTGAGGTGGTCATGTTTCCGCGTTCCATCATGCCGCTTTTTGTAGGGCGTGAAGCCTCCATCAAGGCCATAGAGGCCGCTCAGGCCAGCTACAGCAAACAGATTTTTCTGGTGGCCCAGCTTGAGCCCGAACTGGAAAAGCCCGAAGCCGGAGACCTGGCTCCCGTGGGCGTGGTCAGCAAGGTGCTGCAAATGCTGCGTCTGCCTGACGGAACCATCAAGGTGCTGTTTGAAGGCATGTACCGTGCCGACTGGACAGACCTGCAGGAAAATGAGCACTGCGCCATAGTGTACGCATCCCGGCGCGGCGAAACGCAAAGCCGTCCTGAAGAGCGTGAGGCTCTTGTGCGCGCGGTTCATGAGACGCTGGACGAGTTTGCCAAGGGCAACAAGAAGCTTTCGCAGGAGTCTGTGCTTTCCATGCTGGCGCTGCATGATCCTGGCCCCCTGGCCGATTCCATCATTCCCAATCTCAAGGTGGACTACCGCAAAAAGCAGCAGGCCCTGGAGATGGACGACGTGACCGAGCGGCTGGAGCTGGCCTATGAGCTGCTTCATGGTGAGGTGGCGCTGGCTACGGTGGAAAAGCGCATCAAAAATCGCGTCAAGGTACAGATGGAGCGCAATCAGCGCGAATATTACCTTAACGAGCAGATCAAGGCCATCAACAAGGAAATGGGGCGTGATGACGATCCCCAGGCCGAGGTGGACGAGATCGAGCAAAAGCTCAAAGCGCGCGACATGCCCGAAGAAGCGCGCCAGAAGGCCCTTGGCGAAGCCAAGAAGCTGCGCAGCATGCCGCCTTCGGCTGCGGAATATACGGTGGTGCGCAACTACGTGGACTGGATACTCGACCTGCCCTGGAATGACCTCAAGCAGGTTGATATCAACATCGAAAAAGCCCGCAATATTCTGGACGGCGACCACTATGGCCTTGAAAAACCCAAGGAACGCATCCTTGAGTATCTTGCGGTGCAAAAGCTTTCCCAGGGCCTGAAGGGGCCGATTCTCTGCTTTGTGGGGCCTCCCGGCGTTGGCAAGACGTCACTGGCGCGGTCTGTAGCCAAGGCCACCGGGCGCGATTTTGTGCGCCTGTCTCTTGGCGGCGTGCGCGATGAGGCCGAAATACGCGGTCACCGCCGTACCTATGTGGGGGCGCTGCCGGGCAAGATCATCCAGTCGCTCAAGCGGGTGAAATACAACAATCCGCTTTTCTGTCTGGACGAAGTGGACAAGATGACCTCCGACTACCGGGGCGACCCGGCCTCGGCCCTGCTGGAAGTGCTGGACCCGGAGCAGAACCACACCTTTATGGACCACTATCTGGACCTGGAATACGACCTGTCCAAGATATTCTTTATCACCACGGCCAACTCGCTGCACACCATCCCCGTGCCCTTGCTGGACCGTATGGAGATAATAGAGCTTAACAGCTATCTTGAAACAGAAAAACGCCACATTGCGCGGCACTTTCTGCTGCCTCGCCAGATAGAGGAGCACGGACTCAAGGAAAGCAATATCCGGGTTTCGGACAATGCCGTTCTTGAGATCATCCGCTCCTACACCCGCGAGGCGGGCGTGCGTAACCTTGAACGTGAAATTGCCGCCCTGTGCCGCAAAACCGCCATCAAGCTGGTGGAAGAAGAAAATACGGACAGGTGCGTGAACATTTCGCGTCAGAGCCTGCCCGCCATGCTCGGCGTCAAAAAATACCGGCATGACGAGCGCGAGGCCGAGCCGCAGGTGGGTGTGTGCGCCGGGCTTGCCTACAATCAGCGCGGCGGCGAGATACTGCTGGTGGAAACGACACTTATGGCCGGTTCCGGTCAGGTGGTGACCACGGGCAAACTTGGCGAGGTCATGACGGAATCGGCCAAGGCCGCGCTTTCCTACGTGCGCTCACGGGCCGAAGTGCTGGGTCTTGATACGCGCTTTCACCGCAAGGTGGATATACATGTGCACGTACCCTCGGGGGCCACACCCAAGGACGGTCCCTCGGCGGGCATTACCCTTGCCACTTCCATTACCTCGGCCTTGCTGGGCATTCCCGTGCGCAACGATGTAGCCATGACAGGTGAGATATCCCTGCGGGGGCGCGTGCTGCCCATTGGCGGCCTGCGCGAAAAACTGCTGGCCGCGCGCCGCAGCGGCATCAAGAAAGTGCTCATGCCCCGTGACAACGAAAAGGATCTTAAAGAAGTGCCGGACGAGGTGCTGAAAGACCTTGAAATTGTCTTTGTGGAGCATGTGGACGAAGTGCTGCCCCATGCCCTGGATGCCTCTTCGGAGGAAATATTCTCCGGCCGGGCCACGGCACAGCCCATTTGCCGCATTCTGCGCCCCGAAAAGCATGGCGAGGAAAGCAAAAAACAGCCCGCTCAATAGAGCGTTTAGCACTTGAAATGCTCACTTACGGCAGGCAAAAGCCTGCCTGCTCGTATTTCTTGGCAAGGATTTTCCTGAAAATTCTTGCAGAGCAATTAGAGCAGATTAACTTTGAAAATGTACATTTTCAAAGTTTAAGACACGCTCGCTTCGGCGTTTAACCGCGCAAATAAATTGCGCTTACGCCTTCGCGGCGGGCGACTGCTCACGCAGCCGCCAGAGCAATTTCAAAGTGAAATTGCTCTAAACTTTCCCTGCTCCAGCAACATGCCGGCAAAATCACGGGCGCGCTGCTCACTGTAATACACGCCGCCGGGCTGCACAAAGCCCACATGCCCGCCGTGGTCTGCGACCTCAAGGAACAGATGCGGGTTGGCCTCCGCCGCGTCCCACGGATAGCACGACGGCGCGCAAAAAGGATCGTCTGCGGCAAGCAGCAGGTATGTGGGTACAGTGATGCGGGGCAGATCGGGCAACACCGTATTTTTTTCCCAATAGTCGCTGGCCGAGGAAAAACCGAAGGTGGGCGCTGTAAAGCGGCTGTCAAATTCCGAAAATGTGCGGATATTTTCAATGCCCTCAACCGAAGGATAGTCGGGAAAACGCCCCGCGTTGTGACACACTTTTTTTCGCAGGGTTCGCAAAAAATACCACATGTACAGGCGGCAGGCCGGGCCGTCCATGACAGGGGCGGCGGCGGAAAGATCGCACGGCACGGAAACGGCCACGGCTCCCCGTATGAGGGGCGATATCCTGTTTCCGCCAAGATAGCGGCATATCTGGTTTCCCCCCATGCTGAAGCCTGCCAGCAGCAGCGGTCGGTCAAACATTTCCGCAAAGCGCACCACAGTGGCAAGGTCTTCTGTCTCCCCCATATGGTACAGACGGGCGGTGCGGCCCGGCTCCCCAGAGCAGGAGCGCATGTTCCAGGCAAGGACGTCAAAACCCAAAGACCGCAAAACAGCGCCCAGGCCAAGCACATATTTGCGGCGGCTGTTGCCTTCAAGACCGTGGGATATTATGGCGATGCCGCGCCCCTGCCCAAAATTTCCATCCGGCGCGTGGGCAGCGGGCTGCATGTCCACATCCAGAAAATCCCCGTCGGGCGTTTCAATGCGCTGCCGCCGCGTATCAGGCGCAAGGTCGGGATGCGGGCGAAAAAGCACGGGCCACATGGTGTTGGCATGGGGATTTCTCAGATGCAGGGGACAGACATAGCGCGAATGAAGTATGGGCATAATTTTCTCAACAGATGTATTTTATTGCTGAACGTCATTTGAACATCTTGGCAGACCGACCAGCCTCGTATACCTTCTGGGCATGCAAGAATTCAGTTTACATAGCTCCCGCCGAAAAAGCCTGTCAAATTCAGTAGCTGCATCCAAAAGCTCAGTTCCTGCGCCGGGGCGCGTTCCGCACGGCCTTGCCGGAACAAAAAACCGTGTGGGTGAGAATCAGGCGGATGTGCTTGTTCTGGGCGCGGGAGCTTCCGGGCTTATCTGCGCGCGCGAAGCCGCCGGAAGGGGCCTGCGCGTGACAGTGCTTGAGCGCGGCGCTGTCCCGGCACGCAAGCTTGCCATAAGCGGCGGCGGAAAAGCCAATTTTACCAACCGCCGCGTGACGCCGCAGGACTACCGTTGCGACGGCCCCGATGGCATAGCCTTTTGCGCCCCTGCCCTGCGGGCCTTTGCCCCGGCCGCCATACAACGCCTGATCCGGCAATGGCGGTTACCCTTTGAAGAAAGAGAACACGGCCAGCTTTTTCTGACCGTATCCGCGCAAAAGCTGGTTCAGGCGCTCCTGACGGACTGCCGCCAGCGTGGTTGCCACATAATGTGCGACAATGCTGTGGAAAATCTGGTTTTTTCTGAAGGCATTTTTGAAGTGCATTCCCCAAAAGGGGTTTGGCGCGCACCTGCCGTAGTGCTGGCCATGGGCAGTCCCGCCTGGCCCCAGGCAGGGGGAAGCGGGCATGGCTACAGGCTTGCCCAGCAAATGGGACACAGCCTTGTGCCGTCGCGCCCGGTCCT
>NZ_JBAIYR010000181.1:0-4592 GCF_036763145.1 Desulfovibrio sp. 1188_IL3213
AGCCCGTTCCCGCCCGACGCGTCGGGCGAACCCGCTTCCGTTCCTGCGGTTTCCGGCGCACGGCCTCCGGCCACGCCTGATGAGGACGAGGAGGAAGAAGAAGACGGCCCGGACAAACCTATGGGGCTTATGGATCACCTTGGCGAACTGCGCATGCGCCTTGTGCGCTGCTGTATCGCCGTGATCGTGGGATTTTTTGCCTGCTGGGCCGTGGTGGATCCCATCTTTGACGTGCTGGTCAACCCCCTTCTGGCCGTTTTGCCCAAGGGCTCGCACGCCATCTACACCACCCTGCCCGAAGGTTTTTTCACCCGCATGCACATTGCCTTTGTGGCGGGTGTTTTTCTGTCCAGCCCGGTGATTTTCTATCAGGTATGGTCGTTCATCGCCCCGGGTCTGTATGAAGAAGAAAAGAAGTACATCATACCCATTGCGGTGATGTCGGCCCTGTTCTTCGTCTGCGGCGGAGCGTTCTGCTACTTTGTGGTCTTTCCCTACGCCTTCAGTTTCTTTGTAAGTTTTGCCACCGAAGAAATCGTGGCCATGCCCAAGGTGAGCGACTACCTGAGCTTTGTGCTCAAGCTCATTCTGGCTTTCGGCATTATCTTTGAAATGCCGCTTTTTGCCTTTTTCCTCGCGCGCATGGGCCTTGTGACCGCGGCCATGATGCGGCAGGTGCGGCGCTATGCGATTTTGGGCATCTTTATTGTGGCGGCCATTCTTACGCCGCCCGATGTGGTTTCACAGCTGCTCATGGCCTGCCCCATGCTTATTCTGTATGAAATAAGCATCTGGGTGGCGGCAGCCTTTGGACGCAAGCCCAAAAATGAAAATGCCGATGACGACGGGCAGGAAAAAACAAACGCCGCCAATGCCGCTGAAGCGGAAGGCAAAACCGCCAACGCCTCGGAGGACGCATGACCACCGCCCCGCGCATTTCCACGCAGGCGCGCACCAGCGCCGAAACCGACATCCGTCTTGAACTGAACCTGGATGGTCAGGGCAAAACAGACATCGCAACCGGATTCGGCCTGCTGGACCACATGCTTACCCTCACGTTTTTCTGGGCAGGCATGGATCTGACCCTTGTTTGCAGGGGCGACATGCAGGTGGACGCGCACCATACGGCTGAGGACGTGGGCATGACCCTTGGCAAGGCCCTGCTTGAGGCACTGGGCGACAGGGCGGGCATCGCCCGCGTTGGCTACGGCCGCGTACCCATGGACGAAGCCCTTGCTGAAGTTACCGTTGATCTTTCCGGCCGCCCCTGGCTTGAGTGGCGAGGCGACGAAATGTTGCCTCCCGTGCTCGCCGGGGAGGAAAAAGACCTTTGGCGTGAATACTATAAAGCCCTTGCCAGCGGCGCGCGCTGCAATCTGCATGTGGACATGCGCTACGGCAAAAACGGGCATCACTTGCTGGAATCCGCCGCCAAAGGACTGGGCCTTGCTCTGGCCCAGGCAGTGCGCCGGAACGGCACAACCATACGCAGCACCAAGGGAGGTCTTGATTAATGCATAACCGCCTGAATATACTGCTTCTTATTATACTGAGTCTTGTCATGGTTCTGGGCGCGTGCAGCAAGCGCCCGCGCAGTACCGCCGACGTGCCGCGCAACCTTTCCGGCACCTACACCATTACCGTGGCTCCCTTCACCCAGCCCGTCAATGCCAGCCAGCTTATCATGGGGCGCATTCCCGAAGATCAGGGGCGCATTCCCGAAGATATGCTCACCGCGCTGGATATGCGTCTGCGTCATGTGCTGACCACCCAGACCAACAGGCAGTACAAGTTCATCGGCCAGCGCAGCCTGCCCCAGAACACGACCTCGTTTCACAGTTCGGAACAGCCGCAGGCCCTGCCCCTGTGGATAGCCTACGGCAAAAAGCAGGGGGCGCAGTTGCTGCTCATCCCTCAGGTGCTGGACTGGCATGAGCGCGAAGGCTCCAAAGCAGGCGTCACCCAGTCGGCCCACGTGCGGGTGGAATTTTTCCTGCTGCGCGTGGACACCGGCAGTGTAATGGACCGCTCTGTCTTTGAGGAAAAACAGGCCGGACTTGCGGAAAATCTGCTCAATGTGGGTTCCTTCCTCAAGCGTAAGGGCCAGTGGGTCACCGCCGAGGATCTGACCGTGGACGGCATGAGCAAGGCAGTAAAGGACTTGGGTTTATGATTATTTTTCCCGCTGTTGATATCCAGAACGGCAAGGCCGTACGTCTCAAGCAGGGTCGTGCCCACGAAAGCACGGTTTTTGCCGAAAATCCCGTAGATGCCGCCAGCGCCTGGGAAAAGGCAGGAGCGCGCTGGCTGCATGTGGTTGATCTGGACGGCGCTTTTGACGGCGCGGCCCAAAGCCGCCACATTGTGCGCGACATCTGCGCGGCCCTTGCCATTCCCGTGCAGCTTGGCGGCGGCATACGCGACATGCGGACCGCCGAAGCCTATCTGGAAGCCGGGGTGCACCGGCTTATCATCGGCACCCTGGCCTTGGAGCAGCCCGCCCTTTTTGCGGATATGTGCCGCGCCTTTCCGGGTCGGGTCGGCGTATCCCTCGATGCCGAAGGCGGAAAGCTGAAAAGCCGGGGGTGGGTGGAAGACACGGGCATGACCGTTGATACGGCCCTGCCCCGCCTGCTTGACGGCGGCGCAGCCTTTGTCATCTACACAGACATTGAACGCGACGGCATGCAGTGCGGCGTCAACATAGCCGCGCTGGAGCATCTGGCCCGCCTCTCCACCGTGCCGGTCATTGCCGCCGGGGGCGTAGCCACCCTTGAAGACGTGCAAAAGATCTACCCTCTCACCCTTGAGACCAGCCTTATAGGCGCGGTGAGCGGGCGCGCCCTCTACGAGGGGACCCTTGACCTCAAGGAAGCCAATGCCTGGATAGACTCCCGGCAAAGCTCGTCCCAAAGCGGCTAGCCAGCCTGCGCTGGCAAACCACGCAAAAGCTGCGCGGCCAGGCGATAGCAAGAGTACAACGCAAAGCGCGCCACGGTTCAGGCCGGGCGCGCTTTGGCCGTCTGTGGCGCAGCGGAGTTGGGTCGGACAATTTTGTCCCTGCAAACACCTCTTCGCAAAGATTATGAAGTGTTCCGGCAGCTTCCGCCTGGGCCGCCTGCCCCGCCGTGCGCCCTTGCCAAGCTTCGCTGCAGAACATATACTCTGAGACATGAATCCAGCTTCCTGTCATTGGTCCCGCATATGCAGCCGCCCCTTTTGCGGCTACCCTGAAGAACGTTACTGGCGTTCATTTCTTTAATTCCCCGTCTGCGAAAACTGTTTGATGCATGGCCCCTGCGGGAGGCCAGGGCTTTTTCTGTTTCAAATACCGGGCTGAAACATCAGCCTGACAGCGCAGCGAGGATATAATGCTTGAAACCAAACCCTATCACTGGCTCTGCCTCATGGGGGCCATTATTTTCGAAGTGGCCGGGACCACAGTCATGAAGATGGCTCAGGGATGGGGCTTTGCCCATGCAGCCATGCTCGGCCTTGTGCTTATGTGGCTGGCTATCGCGCTTTCGTATTACATGCTGGCAAAAGCCACCACCGGCCTGCCTGTAGGTGTGGCTTTCGCCTTCTGGGAGGGCCTTGGCCTGACCTTCATTACCATATGCAGCGTGCTGCTGCTCGATGAAAGCCTGACCATGACGCGCGCCCTCGGCCTTGTCTGCGTGCTGGCCGGAGCCTTGCTGGTACACCACGGCACAGGCCACGGCAAAAAAGACATTCATCCGGCGGCCCGCCCCACGTCCAGCCTGAAGGCGGGCGACAGCGCGGCCGATGCGGGAGGGAACGCATAATGCAGACCCTTGCCTCTTTTTTCAGCCTTTCTCTTTTGCTGGTGGTGCTGGCGGCGGTGCTGGACGTGCTGGCAAACTTGCTGCTGGCAAAGTCCGGCGGCTTCAGGCGGCGCTGGCTGGGTTTTTTCTCTCTGCTGCTGGTGGGCCTTGCTTTTTATTGTCTGTCCCTGGCCGTACGGCATATGGATCTGGCCGTGGCCTATGCCATGTGGGGCAGCTTCGGCATTCTGGGCACATCGCTGGGCGGCTGGCTGTTTTTCAGCCAGAAGCTGCGGCCCTGCGCCTTTGCGGGCATGGCCCTGCTCATGACGGGCATGGCCCTTTTGCATTTGAGCTAACCACGGTCTGCACACAAAGCACATCTGCCATGTGCGGCAGACCGCCAAAAGAAACGCGCACAACGGCTCAGCCCCGACCTGCGCACTTGAAGAAGAGGGGCCACAGCGTGAACCGCCCGAGCGGTCGCGCAAGCCCCGGAGGCGAGCATGAAAAAAGGATTCTGGGATTATCTTGAAAAATGGCGCGGTCTTTTTCCGCGCCGCAGGGTACTACGCTGGCGCGACGGCTGGCTGCAAAACGGCTATTGCCGTGACTGCCGCTATTGCTGCGGGCCACAGGATTCCAATGAGCCTTTCCCCATGCCCCTGCTGCCCCGGCAGTTGCACGCGAGTATGGAAAAAGACTTTTACATGCTTGACGACCAC
This sequence comes from Desulfovibrio sp. 1188_IL3213, assembly GCF_036763145.1. Lineage (NCBI taxonomy): Bacteria > Pseudomonadati > Thermodesulfobacteriota > Desulfovibrionia > Desulfovibrionales > Desulfovibrionaceae > Desulfovibrio > Desulfovibrio sp. 1188_IL3213. The sequence goes on from NZ_JBAIYR010000181.1 coordinate 4,511, forward strand.
ACCGCCTATATGGATGGGCGCGGCTGCAAGGCCTGTACGCCTCACGGGTGCGGGCTGCCGCGCGTACAGCGGCCCCTGGCCT
>NZ_JBAIYR010000182.1:0-4572 GCF_036763145.1 Desulfovibrio sp. 1188_IL3213
GCTCATTTGCTTGAATCTGTTCGGCAAGGATTCTCTGGAAGAACTTCTGAATCCGCGAAGACGAAAAACTATAAACACCTATAGTTATAGCCTGTTAGCTATGGGTGCTTAACCGGACAACATTGGCGCGTAAAGTAAAAAATGGCATACCCAAACCAGATGGACACCATCATATGTATACGCCAATAGTTATAGTCTTTATCAATTTCTTCTGTATTCTTGGTGACAGGACGAACAGGGGAAGCCTTAAAGAAATTTAACATGGCAAATCCTTGTTGCAAAACAAAAGAAACATGTGACTGTATGGCTAACTGTGTGCCTCAATTTCACGCAAAACCTGCTCATGCAGTTTTTTGTCTCCGCAAGCCAGAACCTGCATGCCAGAGTGCATGGTCAGCGGATTTCCATTCCAGTCGGATATAATGCCTCCTGCCCCTTCAATGATGGGCACAAGGGCGCAGTAATCCACTTCGCGCATGATGCCGCTGTCAAAACAAACGTCTATTTTTCCCGCAGCAAGGCTCATGTAGCCGTAGCATGCGCCGCCGTAGACGCGCCATTTGGTGGCGGCAATAAGGCGATTGTAGGCTGCCCGGTCCGAGTCAAAGACAAATTCTGTATTGCTTGAAGCTGCGAGGGCGGTGGCAATATCAGTATGGGGGCGGGTTTGTATGGGCAGGCCGTTGACTGTGGATTGTTGACCCTTTACGCCCACCCAACGTTCGGCCATGACGGGCATTTCAACCACACCAAGCACGGGTGTACCGTTGCGGCACAAGGCAATGAGCGTTCCGTAAAACGGATAGCCCACAATGAACTGCCGCGTGCCGTCAATGGGGTCAATCACCCAAACGTATTCGGCTGTGGCGGCATTTGCCCCATATTCTTCGCCAAGCATGCCATGATCTGGAAACGCTTCGGAAATAAGCGAACGTATTTCTCGCTCCACACGCTCGTCAGTTTCCGTCACAGGGCTGGCATCTGTTTTTGTTTTGAAGTCGTAATTGCCACGTAGGTACTTTTGCCGATGTTCAGTCAGTATCTGGCGTGAAATATCCGCAGCCTGCATAGCTATTTTTAGAAATTTGTCATACGCGCACATTTGGTTGCCTCCGGTTATGGTGGGTGAATGACGTGACCGATAATCGACAAGCCCTGCAAAAGCGCCTACTGCCGGTCTGTGTTACGACTTGAATCCACCTGATTTTGTTGTCCCACTTTGGGAGGGTTAGAGGGTCAGAAGCCGGGGCATATCCGCCTTTGAAAAGGCTTCATGCTCCAGCGCTGCACACCTGTGCAACATGCTGTGAAACTGCGTGTTTTCAACAAAACCAGCAAAGTTCAACACTGCGGCATGTAAAACGCACGGTGTTTTACTGTGGGGAATGCCTAGTCCAGTCGGAATCCGTGCTTGAGGGCGTCCTCCGGGTCAATGACAAATTGGTGAAATCCGGTGAGGTAGGCCGTGCCGCTTACTTCAGGCACTCCGCCCTTGCACGGGCCGACGGTGACAGGCTCGATGATTCTGGCCGTGAACTGCGTGCCGATGACGCTTTCGTGTATAAATTCCTGATTCAGCGCCAGATCACCTTTGGCAAAAAGAGAGGCCACACGGGCGGATGTCCCCGTGCCGCAGGGGGAACGGTCAAGGGAGTCGGGCAGGAATACCACGGTATTACGATAGGTGGCTTTGGGATCATCCGGTCTGGTGTAGAACATCACGTGCGTGATGACATTGATGAACGGCTTTTCGGGATGCTTGAAGTCCACGGCTTTACGCACTGCGCCGCCAAAAGCCTGAGCTGCCTTTTCAATGGCCGCGCGGTGGCCGGAGCGCAGATCAAGACCGGGAAAATATTTCGCATCGGTAATGGCATATGTATTGCCGCCGTAGGCCACGTCGTAGGGAACCTGGCCTACGCCGGGAACTTCAACCGTGCCTGAGCAGAAGAGAAAGGACGGAACATTGCGAAAGGTTACGCGCTGTACCTTGCCGTTCCTGATTTCGGCCCTGGTGCGAACAAGGCCGGCGGGCGTGTCTATGTTGACATTGCACACATCGCCCTCAGGGGTAACGGCGCCGGTTTCGAGCATGGCTGTGACGCAGCCGATGGTGCTGTGTCCGCACATGGGCATGAGGCCCCCGGCATCAATGAAAAGTATGCCCATATGGGCTTCGGGATCGCAGGGGGGAACCCATATTGTACCCGACATATTGCTGTGTCCGCGCGGTTCAAGCATGAGGGCGCTGATGAACTGGCCGAGGTGCTTACTTGCGTAAGCCATTTTTTCCTGCATGCTGCTTCCCGCAATGGCGGGGCATCCGGCAATCACGTTGCGCGTGGGGTTTCCGGCCGTGTGGGTGTCAATGGTCTGGATCATGTGGGATAGATTCATGGCGTCATCCTCGCCGCTGAAAGCCGGGCAGCCCCGGCGAAAACCGAGGCTGCCCGCAGATGTGCGGCTACCTGTCCAGGTTGATGAAAATGGTCTTCTGTTCGGTATACTGGTCGTGCGACTCGCGTCCCTTGTCCTTGCCGCCGAATCCGGAAAGCTTGTACCCGCCGAAAGGCGTGCTGTTATCGCCTTCGCTGAAGCAGTTGACGGAAACAGTGCCGGCCTTGAGAGCGCTCGCAAAAGTATGGGCCTTGGTCAGGGATTCGGTAAAAATGGAAGCGTGCAGGCCGTAACAGGTGTCGTTCGCCAGGGCCAGGGCGTCTTCGTCAGAAGAGGCCGTAAGAATGGCCGTGACCGGGCCGAAGATTTCCTCGCGTACAATGGTGGCGTCGCGGCTCACGTTGTCGAAAATGGTAGGCTCTATGAAAAGGCCGCTGCCGATGTCAGCCGCCTTGCCGCCCGTGACGATGCGCCCGCCTTCGGCCTTGCCCTTTTCGATGTAGCCCATAACGCTCTTGAAGTGATGCTCGCTGACAAGGGAGCCGAGGGCATTGGCAGGATCAAGCGGGTTGCCCATTTTCCAATGGCTCAGTGCGGCCAGAAAAGCTTCAAGAAATGCGTCTTTTTTGCTTTCCGGCACAATGATGCGGGAGTTGGCCGTGCAGTTTTCGCCCATGTTCCAGAATGCGGCCGAGCAGGCGTGTTCCGCGGCGTGCGAGAGGTCGGTAACGTCTTCAAGCAGCACAAAGGGGCTTTTGCCGCCCAGTTCCAGCACCACGCGCTTGAGGTTGCTTTCGGCGGAGTATTGCAAAAAGCGGCGGCCCACGTCGGTTGAGCCGGTGAAAGAGAGCACGTCCACATCCATATGGCGTCCCAAGGCTTCACCCACAAGGCCGCCAGGGCCGGGCAGCACCTGAAGCACGCCTTCGGGAATGCCCGCTTCGGCAGCCAGTTCCGCAAGACGCAGGGTGGAAAGGGCGGTTACGCTGGCGGGTTTGATGATGACGCTGTTGCCCTCTGAAAGGGCCGGGCCGAGCTTCCAGCCGACCATTTGCAGCGGAAAGTTCCAGGGCAGCACGCAGGCCACCACACCCGCAGGTTCGCGCACGATGAGCCCGCGCTTGAAGTCGCCGGAAGGCGAGATGCTGCCGTACTGCTTGTCCGTGTATTCCGCATGCCATTCGAGGCATTCGATGGTTTCGGGCAGGTCGGTGCACAGGTTTTCACGAATGGGTTTGCCGCTGTCCAGACTTTCCAGTACAGCCAGTTCCACCATGTGTTTTTCCATCAGGCTGCAGAGCCGGAGGAATATTTTCTTGCGTTCGGTGGGGTGCATTTTTGACCACACGCCGGACTCAAAGGTTTTTCTGGCTGAGGCCACGGCCCTGTCCACGTCCTCTTGGCCGCAACTTGCAACGTTTGCCAGCGCTTTACCCGTGGCCGGGTTGCTGGTGACAAAGGTTTTACCCGAAGCCGCAGGCACAAATTTTCCGTCAATAAAGGCGAGATTGGGGTATTTCAGTTGAGAGGCCAGATTTTCGTATTCCTGGCAAGTTAGGAATCGCGACACGTTGGTTCCTCCTGTTGAAGAAGTGTTGTGTATCGGGGCCAGCTCCGCAGCGGGATGCGGACGGCAGTTTTCATTCATTTTTACGCATGGTTATTCGTCAGAAGTGCTGTTCTCTACTGTTTTTTCAAGCATGTCTGCGGGATGCTGCCCTGCTTCTGCCTCATGCAGCGCCTGCTATTGAAAACGCATTCAACTGGGATCCGGCGGCATGGGCATGTCGGCCAGTTGTGCCAGGCTCAGGGGAAAAAGCGGGGGCTGAGCCGTGTACTGCGGCAAGGCGTCAAGGGGAAGCCCTTGAGTATGGGCGATCATTTCAGCCACAGCCTGACCGCACATGCGCCCCTGGCATGCGCCCATGCCGGGCCGGGCCTGAGCTTTAAGCCCATCCGGCGAACAGCAGCCCTGGTTGATCACCTGGCGCAGGGTTTGGGCGGTAAGTCCTTCGCATCGGCATACGATGGCTTCGTCCGCGGGTTGCAGCATGGCGGGAGTGGGGGCGAAGTATTCGTCAAGAAAAGGCTGCAGCGCCCGGCAGCGCCTGATCATGCGCAGATGTGGGGTAGCATGGAGATCACGCCCGGGCATATCCAGCCGCCCAAGCTCGC
>NZ_JBAIYR010000183.1:0-4547 GCF_036763145.1 Desulfovibrio sp. 1188_IL3213
GGCGGCGTGGGGCCGGGGGCGTCGTGGGGGCGCGGCCCCGTGCCATCAGGATTTCCGGCAAGCTCAAGGCCGAAGCAGTGCAGGGTAAGCCGGTAGGTAGTGTAGCCGTGGCGGATGACGCCGTATCTGGCCGTCACCTGCACCTCAAATCCCGTTTCTTCCATAAATTCGCGAACCACGGCCTGTTCCGGGCTTTCGCCCGGCTCAACCCTGCCTCCGGGAAATTCCCACAGATTGCCCCATACTCCAGAGGCCGGGCGCTTTTGCACAAAAAGTTTTTCTCCGCAGCGCAGCACGCCTGTGACCGCATTGACCGGGGTTATGACGGCCCGCTTGCCCGGAACCGGCCGCTGATCTTCAATGCCCAGATGGCGGCTTGTGCAGAAAGCCTCCAGAGGGCAGGAGGCGCAGCGCGGTTTTTTGCGGCACACAAGCGCCCCAAGCTCCATCATGGCCTGGTTGTGGGCGCGGGCCTTGCCTTCGGGAACAAGCCTGAGCGCCCACCGGTGGATGACGCCTGCGGCAGGCTCCTGCTTGACCGGGCTGTCCACGTCAAAAATGCGCGAAACAACACGCTCCACATTGGCGTCAACGCAGGGCAGTTTTTCTTCAAAGGCAATGCTGGCAATGGCCCCGGCCGTGTATGGCCCCACCCCGGGCAGGGCGCGGATGTCAGCAGGATCGCGGGGGAATATGCCACCATGTTCGGCCATGATTTTACGGGCCGCCGCATGGATGTGCCGCGCGCGCGAGTAGTAGCCAAGCCCTTCCCACATGCGCAGCACGTCTTCTTCATGCGCGGCCGCCAGGGCGGCAATGTCGGGGAAGCGTTCCATCCAGCGGATGAAATAGCTTACGCCGCGCTCCATCTGCGTCTGTTGCAGCATGACCTCAGAAATCCAGACCTCATACGGCGTATAGCTGTTCCGCCACGGCAGGGCGCGCTGGTGGACGGCAAACCAGTCCAGCAGGGCGTTTTGCAGCGCGGGGACATGGTCTTCCGGCGGAAAATAGCGTGGCGGGCGGCCTGGGGAAATTTGCGCAACGGCCTCTTCCAGTCCGGGCAGCGGATTGGAGACGGCGCGGGAATTTTTGCCTGTTTTGGGGGCTGCGGGGGATTTTATGGCTTTCGGGGACATGTGGGCAGTCTATACCCGGCGGCGGGCATTGTCATCTGGCGGGGCATGGCCTATATTCCGGGGCGGGCGCATCCCGGCCTTTGCCGTAGCGCGCCGCCACCACAAGTAGCAAGGAGCTGTCATGGCTGATAATCCCACGGTTTTGCTGGAAACCACGTCCGGCGACATTTTGCTGGAACTTTTCCCCGACAAGGCCCCGAAAACCGTTGCCAACTTTCTGCAGTATGTGGATGATGGTTTTTACAACAATACCATTTTCCACCGCGTTATCCCCGGCTTCATGATCCAGGGCGGCGGCCTCGGCGCGCGCATGGACGAAAAAGCCACGCGCGAGCCTGTTGCCAACGAGGCCGATAACGGCGTGAAAAACGAGCGCGGAACCATCGCCATGGCCCGCACGCGTGACCCGCACAGCGCCACCGCCCAGTTTTTTATCAACCTGGTGGACAATGATTTTCTCAACCACAGCGCCCCCACCCTTGACGGCTGGGGCTACTGCGCGTTCGGCCGCGTGACCGAGGGCATGGAAATTGTTGAAAAGATTGCCAAGGTTAAAACCAAGAGCATGGGCATGCACGAAAACGTGCCTGTGGACATGGTGCTCATTACCGGGGCCAGCCGCTTCGAGTAATATTTTGCCGCCGCAAGGCGAGCAGTCAGTGCGCAAGGGCAGGTCGACGACGGGCTATTTATGCCGTCGAAATGCCCCGGCCTTGCAGCGCGAAGCGCTGCAAGGCCCGCGAGGTTGGCGCAGGCGGTCTTTGCCGCCGTTAAACGCAATCTCACGACGAAACTGCTCAAAAGGCGCGTCCCGGTCTTGTACCCGAGGGCGCGCCTTGTTTTTTGGGTATCTGCCGGCAGAAATCATGCGCTGCTGCGGGCCTCGATTTTTGTTCAGCCTGAAGCACCGCGCAAAATCACCGCCCGATGGGGGCAGCCCGGGCTGCGGGCATCTGTGGTATCCGCTTTGCACTCGCCGGGGACTTTGCTATGCTGGCATTGACCGGAGCGCCCGGCGGCTGTGCCGCCGCATCGGACCGGCGCGCCGGGACATCTCCACCACCAACGTAAGGAGACCCTTATGTCCCGTGATATCATCAATGCCATCCAGGCTCCCTATCGCCATTCCTGGAGCCTGCTCACCCAGTTTATGGATGTCTGCCCGGAGAATATCTGGAATGAAACGCGCGGCGGCTGGCCTGTCTGGCAGCAGATAGCCCATACCATTGCCGTGCTGAACTTCTTTACCCTGGGCGAAAATGAAGCCCCTCTGCCCGCACCCTGCGACCAGGCCACGCTGATGCTCAAAATGCAAGGCTCCTGCGCTGTCAGCAAGGATGCCATGCGTGACTATGCGGAGGCTGTGCGCCTGTGTGTGGATGGCTGGCTGGAAGGCATTTCGGACGCGGATCTCGTCCGGGTACACACGGTGCTGAGCAAAAAAGTCGGCAGGGACGTCACCTATGGGGCGGCCGTAGCCATGCTTGCCAGCCACACCTGTTACCACATTGGTTCCTGTGACGCGGCCCTGCGCGACAACGGCCTGCCCGGAGTGTTTTAGCGCGATTGCATCGCGGGGCTGTTGCGGCGGCTGCGCGAGATGGCTGGCTGCGAATGCCTGCCCGAATGTCTGCCGTGGTTTGCGTGATGCCATCGCGGGTCAAACCATGCCTTTGTTTTTCATCGCGCTTCTGCGCCCGCGTTTGCGAGCCATCTGCCAGAAAATCTCCAATACCGCTTCATAACGGGGCAGTCACCGGCCCGGGCCGCCCCGTATGCATGAACACAGCGGCAATCTGTCGGCTGCCGGGCCATATAAAACAAGGAGAAAGCCATGACCACATGGAAGAGTGACCCCGCCCATTCCCGCCTTGGCTTTGTTGTCAGGCATATCACGATTACAGATATAAGCGGCAGGTTTGCGGAATTTACCGCCTCGGTCCAGATCGGCAAGGATGACCTTTCCGACGCAAAATTCAACATGGCCGCACGCGTGGCCGCCATTGACACCGATGTGCCCGCGCGGGACGAGCACTTGCGCAGTGCTGATTTTTTTGAAGCCGAAACCTATCCTGAAATCACCTTTGCCAGCAGCCAGGTTCGCATGGAAGGCAAGGGCGAAGGCAAGATCAGCGGGGCGCTGACCCTGCACGGCGTCACAAAGGACGTGACGTTCAGTATCCGGGCCAGCGAAGTGGTGACCAACCCCATGAACAATGCTCCTACCCGCGCCTTCAAGGTGTGGGGCAGTATAAAGCGGAGCGAGTTTGGCCTTGGCCCCAGTATTCCTGCGCTTATTGTAGGCGAGGAGGTTCATGTTACGGCTGATGTGGAGTGCTCCCCCGCCTAGGGCCTTGAACACCAGAAATGCCCGCCCGTGGCGACAGGACGTCAAATGCCCGTTCCGGATCACCGGAACGGGCATTTTTGCCGACAGGTAAAACTGGGGAGCAAATTCGGGCATCGGGCCTGAGGGCATAGAGCAATTTCACTTTGAAATTGCTCTGGCGGCTGCGTGAGCAGTCGCCCGCCGCGAAGGCGTAAGCGCAATTTATTTGCGCGGTTAAACGCCGAAGCGAGCGTGTCTTAAACTTTGAAAATGTACATTTTCAAAGTTAATCTGCTCTAGATCAGCAGGCCCGATCTGGCTGCATCCACGAGGGCTTTCGCCCGGGGCGCTGAAAAGCCGAGGCCCGCCTTTGCGGGCGGGCCTCCGGTCGTGCTGCCAACCTTGGACGCATGGCGCGCTCCACAGCATGACCGTATTTTTATGGCGCACTGACGGCGCATGACTGGGTAATTATCCGGGCGGCGGCGTCTGCCGTGGGTGCAAGACGCCGCCGCCTGTTGACTCCGGCGGTTTCGTGCCTTCCGGAGCTTACGGCCATGCCGCCTGCAGCGGTCTGGGGCAATAGACCTGCGAGGAACGGCTGGGGCATGTATGGCCGTTCTGAAATCTCTGCGCAGCAGTGCCGGAACTGTCAGGCTCAGCCCGGTGCAGTTTTGTGTTACGAACTTTAAAAAGATGCTACATGTGGAAAAATGTTTTGGCAAGCGAAAAAACACGTTTTCTAAAAACGTGTTACGAGGAGGGCAAAAACTATTCTTCAAACCAGGGATGTTACGGATATAGCTAAAGAAATTGTCTTTTGAGACTGTCCCTGGATTGTCCCTGGATTGCCCCTGATCTGGGGAGGAACAGAGGCAGCAACGCTTTTTTGCCTGTTGCCGTTTCCCGGTCAATCTCGTTGAGGCATTGCGTCTGCCCGGCGGCAGCGCGCACTAGAGCAGATTAACTTTGAGAATATACATTCTCAAAGTTTAAGGCACGCTCACTTCGGCGTTTAACCGCGCAGATAAACTGCGCTTACGCCTCCGTAGCGAACGTCTGCTCACGCAGCCGCCAGA
>NZ_JBAIYR010000184.1:0-4504 GCF_036763145.1 Desulfovibrio sp. 1188_IL3213
GCAGCCCGCAGGCCCATGCCGCCAGGCTGCAAAGGCTGCGCGCCCGTGGTCCGGCAGGCTTTAAAAGAGGTGAACACTGCGCCGTCCACGGTCGAAAACCGTGTATTCTCTGAAGCCGAAGGCGCTGGCGTATGAGGCAAGACGGGCGAAGCCGTAGCCCACGTCATCGGTAACGTGGGCGTCCGAGGCGAAGCTTATGGGCAGCTCCATTTCCGCAGCCATAACCATGATGGGCGGCGCGGGATAGATTTCGCGGCATGCCTTGCGTATGCCGGCGGACGAGATTTCCATGCTCATACCAGAGTTGCGCAGGGCGGTCAGGCCCCGGCGCGCAAGTTCCCGGCTTTGCGGCTTGTTCAGCCAGACGTGAAACTGCTCTACGGAAAAAATCTTGATAAGGTCAGGGTGGGCCGCGATATGGAACATCCCTGAAGCCAGCATGGCCTCCCAGGCTTCAAAATAGCGCGTATACTGTATTTCGCACTCTTCCTGCGACATGACCTTCCACGGGTCGGAGCCGTCGTCAAAACCCCAGCGCCCGATAAAGTGGACGCTGCCGAGCAGATAGTCAAAGTCATAGGCGGTGCTGGAGGCGCGGGTAAAGTCTGCCTGCCCTTCCAGCCAGTCCATTTCCATGCCGAAAAGCACCCGGCAGGGGCCATTTGCATTGGCCGCCTTGAGGGCCAGCACCTCACGGGCGTAGTCCGGCAGGTGGCGGGTGAGTTTGTCGCGGTACTCGTGTGTATAGTCAAAGCCCGCGGGGCGGGGAGAATGCTCGGTAAAGCCGATAAGCTCAATGCCCCTGGCCTGTGCCGCCGCGTGCATTTCAGCCGGGCTGTTGCCGCCGTGCGAGTATTTTGTATGGGTGTGCAGGTCTGCAAGAATCATGGCGGGTGTTCCTGAATGCTCCGGGATGGTTCCGGCCCCCATTGGCGGGGAGGGTTACTGTTATAGGAGCAGTATGACCCTGAACGGCCCGGCTGGCAAGATGTGGCGGGATGGACGCGCCGCAGCGGGCGCGTTTTGCATGCCGCACGGCAAAAAACGGAAAAAAGTAAAAAACGGGGAGAAAGCCTTTCCCTGTCCTGCCGCAACCCGGCGGTGCATATACCGACAGTGGAAGCTCTCTCCCCGCGTATGTTCTGGCGCAGTACCCCGGCCTACTTGAGCAGGCGCTTCACTATTTCCTGTCCGGCCTTGCGTCCCGCGCCCATGGCAAGGATGACGGTGGCCGCGCCGGTAACGATGTCGCCGCCGGCAAAGACATTGGGGATGGACGTTTCGCCCGTTTCCTCATCGGCCTCGATGTAGCCCCACTTGTTGAGCTTGAGCTTGGGCGTGGCCTCCAGAAGGATGGGATTGGAGCGCGTACCCAGGGCCACGATGGCGAGATCGGTGGGCAGGTCGTACACGTCGCCTTCAATGGCGACGGGGCGGCGGCGACCGGAGGCGTCGGGTTCGCCCAGTTCCATTTTTTGCAGGGTAACGGAGGCGAGACGCATTTCGCTGTCGCCGTTAAAGCATACCGGCGCGGAGAGCATGGCAAACTGCACTCCCTCTTCCTCGGCATGTTCCAGTTCTTCAAGGCGGGCGGGCATTTCGTCCCTGGTGCGGCGGTAGACGATGTGCACGCTTTCCGCGCCCATGCGCAGGGCGGTGCGTGCCGCGTCCATAGCCACGTTGCCAGCGCCGAATACGGTGACATTTTTACCGGGAAAAGCCGGGGTGTCCTGACCGGGGAAGTCATAGGCCCGGCCCAGGTTCACGCGGGTCAGGTACTCGTTGGCCGAGAACACGCCCACCAGGTTTTCGCCCGGTACGCCGAGGAAAACGGGCAGGCCCGCACCCACGCCGATAAAGACGGCATGGTGGCTTTCCAGCAGCTCGTCCACGTCCACAGTGCGGCCGCCCACGGCGTTGAGGTGAAAGTCCACGCCGGACTGGCGCAGGCCGTCAATTTCGGTGGCAACCACGTTCTTGGGCAGACGGAATGCCGGAATGCCGTAAATGAGCACCCCACCGGCCTCGTGCAGGGCTTCGTATACGTCCACCTTGATGCCTGCGGCGGCGCAGACGCCCGCACAGGTGAGGGATGACGGGCCGGAGCCGATGCAGGCTACCTTGAGGTCGCCCCTGGGCAGTGCGCAGGCGTTGGTGCCGGTAACCTGCTCGCAGGCTGTGGTGGCGATATAGGTGTCGGCCACAAAGCGTTCAAGGCGGCCGATGGCTACGGGCTGGCCCTTGGCCTTGAGAACGCACTTGCCCTCGCATTGATGTTCCTGCGGGCAAACACGGCCGCACACGGCGGGCAGGCTGTTGGTACTTTTAATGATGCGATAGGCCGCATCCATATTGCCCAGGGCCACCTCGCGGATAAAGTCTCGAATGGGCACTTCCACAGGGCAGCCGCTGACGCAGAGGGGCTTTTTGCACTGCAGGCAGCGCTGGGCCTCTTCAATAGCCATTTCTCTGGTGTAGCCCAGGGCCACTTCATCAAAGTTGGCGCGGCGCGCCTCTGCGGGCTGGCAGGGCATGTCCACCCTGGGAGCAACAGGTTTTCTTTTGGAAGGTTTAGTTTCCATGAGCAATCCTCAGCTGGTAATCGTCGATGGAGACTTTTTCCTGTTCGCGGTAGGCAGCCAGGCGGCGGCGCAGCTCGGGAAAGTCCACTTCATGCCCGTCAAATTCGGGGCCGTCCACACAGGCAAACTTGGTTTTGCCGCCAACACTCACGCGGCAGGCGCCGCACATGCCGATGCCGTCAACCATGATGGGGTTGAGGCTGACAGTGGTTTTTACGCCGAAGGCGCGCGTGGCTTCTGCCACGGCGGCCATCATCGGCACAGGACCGACAGCCACCACCTCAAAAACGGTCTTGTCTTTTTCGAGCCTGTCGCGCAGAAGGTCGGTCACAAGGCCCTTGTGTCCGTAGCTGCCGTCATCGGTGGAGATGAGCAGTTCGTCCACAAAAAGTTTCAGTTCTTTTTCAAAAAGCAGCAGATCCTTGCTGCGCGCGCCGATGATGCCCACCACCTTGTTGCCGGCACGTGCATGGCCCTTGGCGATGTGGTGCATGGCGGCAATGCCCGTGCCGCCGCCCACACAGATGACCGTGCCTTTTTTTTCAATGTGCGTGGGGTGTCCCAGGGGGCCGCAGACATCAAGAATGGAGTCGCCGGCGTTAAGTTCTTCGAGAATGGCGGTGCTTTTGCCCATGACCAGATACACGATGGTAATGGTGCCTTTTTCGGCATCGGTATCTGCAATGGTCAGGGGAATGCGCTCGCCCGTGGGGGTCATACGCAGCATGACAAAGTGGCCGGGCCGGGCCTTGCGGGCAATTTGCGGCGCTTCAAGCACCAGCTTGCTGGTTTTGCCCGGGATCAGGCTTTCCTTGTGCAGTATGGGTGTTGGCATAGACTCTCCTCTTCTGGCTTGGTGCGCTATGGTATCTGCGAATACTCGCCCATGCAAGCGCGGGGCGTGCATAAATGGCCTGCGGGCGGCAGGGCGCATTTGCCTTGAACCTGTGCTGGCGGACTGTGCGAAAGCGTTTTTTTATGTACTGATGTATGCGTGCAAACGCAATATATTTGGCCTGTTAGCGAGAAGATTGCTGCGCCTGGAGCCATTTTGCGGCTTTTTTCCTGTTCACCGCTCTAAAGCTTTGTACAGCAGGCTCCGATAGACTTGTTGATGAGTGGGGAAGGGGAGACCGTGTGCAAACACAAAAAGGCGAACCAGCCCCCCGGATGCAGGGAAGCAGTGATCCATTCAGGGAGGAATGGTCATGTCGCAACGCATCACTGACGCATTCCTGTCGGAAACCGGACCGCCGGAAAGGCTCGAGCCCGAAGAGCACGACCTTGCCGTCATACAGCGGTACCTTGCCGTACTGGAACAAAACAAGAAGGCCAGCCGCGCGGCTCTCACCGACGCGGATATGGCTATGGACATGGCGGGCTTTGTGCGGCGCCAACTGCGCAATCCCCAGCAAGGGTACTCCATACCGCACACGCTGCTGGCTTTGGCCCTGGTGCAGCGTGTGCCGGACGCGCCCCAACAATAATCGGTGTTTCCCTCGCGGGTAAACGCCGTGGAACCGTGGAGCCCAGAACTGAAACAGCCGCCCGATGGCAGGCAGGACTTGTCCGGGACTGTTTCGCAGTGCGGGTTGGGCAACAATCCGCACTGGTCAGACAAACTGTTCAGTGTTGATCTGCTCTAACCACGCATACCGGACAGGCGGCGCAGCGCCGCACTGTCTTCGTAAACATGAAAAGCATCACTTTTCCGTGACATGAACGGGAGCGTGGCAGGTTCGCAGTCCATAAGAAATTCTCCACTCATGCGAAGGGGAGGGCCGTGGGGGCCCTCCCCTTTTTGTAACTAGAAAACCCCCCGCTAGGCGGGGGGTTCTAAAAAGCTTATAGCTTTGCCCAAGTGAGTAAAACTCCTTTTGATTTGTTAAAAAATCTCGCGGTCTGGCAACTGCGAGTCAACA
>NZ_JBAIYR010000185.1:0-4480 GCF_036763145.1 Desulfovibrio sp. 1188_IL3213
CGCCCCTGCCTTTGCGGAGGAAATCCCACGCAGTCATGCCCGCCGCCCCTGCCGCAATGCTGCCCCCAACAGCCGTTGTGCCTGCCAGGGCCACGCTGGCTGTAGGGTTTGTTTCCATAAATTCCGTTGCCGATTTCAAGCCCCAGTCAACGCCGCCCTTAACTTTTGCAAAAAAGCCGTCCATGGCGGCTTCCCAGGCGTTACCAAGGGAGTCAAACTTTGATTGGGTGGAGGTCTGCACACGCTCAAAGAACTTGTCCACGGACTCAAGGGGGTTGCCTTCAACAGCAGCGAGCACCTCGGCACGGCGCTCCCCACCATTGGCAAGGGCTACCGCAGCCTGTCGTGCCTGACGGTCAGGTATAACTTTGCTGAAAAGCTGAATTTGTCGGCTTGAAAGCTGCATTTTAAGCGCTTCTTTCTCTTTCCCATCTGCCTTTTCCCATTGGGCATGCAGCTTTTTGTACAGCTTGTCTTTTTCCACCACGCCCTTTTGGATGGCATCCACAAGCGCCATGTTCATGTCGCCACCGCTGGCGGCGGTACGCTGATAGATAGCTGTAAGATTAACCTTTTTTTTAAGCCTTTTCTCGGCCACGTCACCACTGCGAAAAGCCTGTAGGTTTGCATAAAGCATCGCGGCTTCATCGCTGGAGCCAGCCGCATCGCGCAGAACCTGCAAGTTTGAAAAGTGATAGGCCGCGCCTCTTACGCCCAGCATGTCCGGCGCGTTGGTAAAAATGCCGGGCATATGTTTGGCCATGTCCTTGGTTTCAAACGCCCCCACGCTCCCCGCATTGGCCGCCATACCAAGGACAATTTCAACGTCTTCAGCCTTGAATTGCTTGGCCTTAAGACCTGCCGCGACCATGTTTGCAAGGTCTGCACCTTCGGAGGCTGTGGCCGTAGCCGTACGCTGAATGCCCGGCAATACTTTGTCAGTCGCTGCAAAATCTAGCCCGGCCTGAAAAAGTGCCCCTCGCGTTGCCCGCGCGCCTTCCAGAGTGCCGCCGCCATACTTAACGGCAGAGGCATCAAGCTCCCGCAATTTCTTGACGTCAACTTCCGCTATGTTCGCGTCATCAAGGTATTGGCGTTCACGGCTGACAGGCGCGTCAATCGCCTTTTTTGCAGCATACCCACTCGCAGCAAGGCCCGCGCCAGTTTTCCAGACGCCATCCATGCCCCGGCCAAGGCGTTGCATATGGCTGACAGTGTCACGGGCGGTCTGCCCTACGCCGCGCAAGGTGCGGCGTAGGGCAGACGCCCGTTGTTCGGCCCTTTGCAGATTGCCGCCGACCTCTCTGGATTCGCTGGCAATGGCATCCATGCTTCTGGCCGCGTCCTTGGCCTCTTTGCCGATAGCGTCCATACTTTTGGCCGCGCTCTTGGCATCTTTAGCCATGCCTTTCATGGCTTCGCCCTTGCCGATTGCGTCTACAGCCGTGCCGGTTTTGGCGGCGGATTTACCCAAGCTGTCCAGAGCAGTGCCCGCAGGGCGCGACAGGCTATCTTTGAGCTTCAGTTCCGCTTGTACTTGCAGGTCGGACATGGCGCTTCCACTTTCGCCAGTTCTGGCGTTTGGTTACAACGTTTCTTGCTTTGGGTTTGGCGGGGAATAGCACGTCAACAAAAACTTCAGCCTCCGGCAGGGACATGGCCCGGACCTCGGCCAGGGTAAAACCACGGCCTACCAGCGCGGCCTCTACTTCGCGGAGGCGGCGGAAGATTCCGCGCTGGAGGCCAAGAGCTTTTTTGCAAGCTCATCCTCCACAGCCAGAAGAACGCCATATTCCGGCGCGGGCAAACCGGCCAAAAGCTCGGCAGTGATGGCATCAGCAGGAATTTCACCCAGGCGGGTTATGGTGCGTGACCACTTGTGGCGATTCATGCGGGCGTTGCTGGCATCCGGCCCGGCATCTTCAATGGCGGCCTCCACATCTTCCAGGGTGGGGACGCGCATGGTAAAATCTTTATGCATCTGCCCGTTGAATTCTATACCGAAAAGCAAAGTACCGTCAGTTGTAAGTCTGGACATGGATTACTCCTTTACTTCATCCACAGCAAAAAGGGTGAGATCGCGCTTGGCTTCGCCTTCGCTTTCGTATTGGGCGCTTACATCCTGAACGCAGCAGCCGGTATATGCCGTGCGCTGCCCCTTGCCATTGACCGGGTAAATAACCAGTTTGGCATCGCGCACCTTGGACCAGTTACGCTCCTTGCCATTGGCCGGAATTGGTACGGCCACAGTAAGCTCGTAAGTGGTAACACCCTGGCAGAACCCGGCAATGCGAGCGCGGCGGTTCATGGTTTTCACGGGCAGGCAGCCGGTATTTTCCTTAACGCTGAAACTGGCGCACTCGATTTCTTCGCCGTCCACCTCAAGGACGATTGCGCCCACGAATTCTTCCATAGCCATTGGCGGCTCCTTTTTGGGTTTAACGGGCGACAAAAAGCAAAGCCCGCACTGCCACAATAGTGGCAGCGCGGGCCAAAGAAAGACTGGCGCACGTCAGCGGTTGACTAGTCGTCTATTGCCATATGAACGGTTTTTTCTACACGATGACGAGTGATGAAGGAAGTTTCTTCCAAAGAGTTAAGCGTGCTGACTGAGAAATTCTTCGCGTGTCTGATAGACATATAATTCGAAGCTAAAACATTTAAATCGGTAAAAGCATTTGCATATCCAAACGGCAATTGTACATGCTCATACTTTTTATAGAAGGCGTCATTCCTTTTCTGCCACGCCTTACCGGCAGGCGTATTAAGACCACCCTGTGCAAATTCTGGCTTCTGCTTGAGCAGTTTTAAGGCATTATATGATTCTTGAACAGCCTCTTTATACTCTTTTAGTTGCGGATATTTTTCCAAAGAGAAGGTTCCATATTCAAGGCTTGAAGCAAACGTAGGCTCTATAACTATTTTCCCGGCCGCATCTCCGAGTACGGCAGGTGTTTTTATGCGCTCCATCAATGCATTAATGATGGCGGGCATGTCTTCATTGTCAGCATTTTTTATATTCGGCTTGATTATCAGCGTTTCGTATACAAGCACGTCATCGTCGTCTTTTTCTTCCGCGAAGGCAGGCACAGCCAGAAGCAGAAACAGCAGACAGGCGAACAGTTTTTTCATGGTGGGCGGCTCCTTATATGTGGTTGCCGATAGGGTACAAAAAGCCCCTTGCCGGGGCAAGGGGCTGTAAGGCCTTGCGCGATAGTTGGCACTGGCTGAAAAAGTGGCAAATCTGCCCCAAAATACTTGTGGACATGCGCAGTCTGCCATGCTGTCTTGCTGTGACAGGAGGAGATATGAAACTTGAGCAGGTAGAAAACATTGCAGATGCCGCACGGGCTGGGGCATCTTTTGGCTTTTCCACGGCTATGGGTTACGCCATAGACCAATTGCTTGCTGCGGCAAGAGCTGCAAAAGATGAACGTACCGGAGCCGTGGCTACCGCGCTGGCGAGCCTTTTACACGAAAGCAGGCAGACGGCGCATGATGAATTTATAGGCTCGTTCAATGTGGACGTAGTGGATAGCGTGCAGTAAAAAGCCCCGCTCTGGCGGGGCTTGTGGGCTATTCTTTTTTGTCAGGTTCGGGCGGCTCTGCCGCTGCCTCGGCATCCCGCCGCTGTTGCGCAAGCCACTCTCGCAGTTGGTCTTTGCTGCCAGTGTCCAAAGCGACCAGTTTCCAACTGCCATTGTCATCGGCAATTAACACAAGGCTCTTTTGCATTGCCAGCGCGGCAATGGCTTCCTTGATGTGGTCCCGGCTATCAGCCAGCGCCCGCGCCAAGACCTGCGTCTGCTCACGATTTGCAGCGAAGTTTTTGGCGTTGGTGTCGAGCGACTCCCTGTGACGGAGACTGCTCTTGTAGATGTCGCCAACAACAGAAGCCATCCAGAGCGCAAGGAACAGGTAGAGCAAACCGTAAATGCATATTTTTTCAAGGTCCATAACCTTCTCCCTACAGCAACAAGTCCACGCGGGCGGCCAGTACATGCAGGCCGTTGACCACGTCGGCGGGTATTTTGATGTTAAGGCGGTTGGGGTCTTGCAGGTCGCGCTCGGCAATGACGCCCTCGGCGTTGGCCGTAACCTCTTCCAGAATTTCCAGCGTTTCGAGATTGCGCAGTACGTCCAGCACTTCGGAGCGTACCTTGGCCGGTGTGCGGGCCGAGAGCTTTTCGCGCGGGAAGCGCAGGTCAACGCGCTCTTTGACCGCCTTGCAGGTGTAATCAAGTGTGCGGATGGTCGTCATGTCCAGCATGCTGATATCCGTAGCGCCTACGGCATTGCGGGTATAGGTGCTGACGGCGCGGACAATCTGCACTGTTTCGCCCGGCCCGACCTCCAGAGGGGTGACGCCGTTTTTGAGCATGGTTTCCTGCTCATTGCGCGAGAGGCGGGCAGCCACGGGGGGCGCGGCAATGCCGGAAAGTTCCAGCGTGTTCAGGGGGCGGGCCGGGTCTTCTTCGCT
>NZ_JBAIYR010000186.1:0-4411 GCF_036763145.1 Desulfovibrio sp. 1188_IL3213
AGGTTCAGGGTGTCCACGCGCTGCACGGCCTCTTCTTCCCCACCGCGCGCGCGTACGCCGCCCGTGGCGCTTTCAAGCCAGGCAATCAGCACCAGACAGTTGGGCCGTTGCGCAAGCAGGTACGGCAGGCACTCGATAAACTGCTGAAAACCGCGCGCCGGTTCATGCGGCGGCCCCAAAAAACTGACACGCTCTCCCGAATGTTCCTCTTGGTTTTCCACAGGAGAAAAAAATCTGGGATTGATGCCGCTGTGGACCACATGCAGTTTTTTTTGCAGAAATTCAGGGTACTGCTCCCGTTGCCACAATGACGAGGTTACCGCCAGGTCGCAGTCGCCCAGGGCGTTGTATTCCCAAAGATTCGCCACTCTGGCGGGGGCAAAGTCCGCTGAGGGACGCGGTTTTCCCTTGTTGAAAAAACAGTGGCTTTCGCCTGGCGTGTAAAACCAGTCGCCCTGCCCCACATAAAAAACATCGGGAAAGATATCGCGCAGATAAAAATTGCCGCCCATACTGGCCGATGCGCAGACAATATCGGGGAAAAAACCGCTTTTGCGCAATCCCAGCAAGGTATTGCCCGCGCGTGCGCCGCGCCTCAGGCGCCTGACAATCTCTTTTTCCGCCGGGTCATCACTGTCATAGGAAGAGGGCGGCGCCAGACGCAGGCGGCGCACCCCGGCAAGAGCTATTTTTTGTCCGGTTTCAGCCAGAAAAAGTACCGTATTTTCTCGAACAGCTCCAAAAGCCTGCGCCAGGGAACGAAAGCGCCCCGGAAACGTCGAGTTCAAAAATAATACCCGCATGTATGACCACGCTAGCCTTCATGTTCAGGGTTATCGTGCCGGCTGTTTTCCAGCTGCGCCAAAAAGGCCGCGCCCTGCTCTGAAGCCAGGAATTTTCTCAGGGCCGCCACCACATGCATATCGTATTGGGGCGGCTGCTCGGACAGAATTTCCAGCGCCTGCTCAACGCTCAGGGCCTGACGGTAAGAACGCGAACGCACCAGGGCGCAGAAGGTATTAGCCACAGCCAGAATACGGGCGTTTTCGCAAATTGCGTCGCCGGAAAGCCCGGCCGGGTAGCCGGAACCATCCTCTCTTTCATACATCTGCGAAATGGCTTCCAGAACAGGCAGGCCAAAATCAATGCCCTCCAGGGCGCGCCGGGCATACTCCACATGTTTTTGCAACTGCGTACGTTCCTCTGGCGTGAGCGCGCCGGACTTGGTGAGCAGCTCTCTGGGCAGCTGGATCATGCCGATCTGCGAAAGATTGGCGGCTGTCCGCAAGGTTGCCAGCGTGGTGGCATCGGTTTTGTCAAGAACATAGGCCAGGGTCACGGCAAGCTGAGCCATAAGGGACGAATGCCCGCAGAGGTAGCTGTCCACAGCTTCAACCGCGCGCACATAGGCATTGACGGTCTGGTTGACCATCTGCTGTGCCTTTTGCTGGGCCGTGGCAAGATCCGTCACATCGCTGTAAACCGAAACCACGCCCGACATGCGCCCTGCCTCATCCCGAAACGGCGTGCAGGATGTAAAGAAATAGCGCGGCTTGCCGTCCACCGTCAGTGTTTCTGTAAAGCTTGAAAGGTCACCGGTCTGATGCACGGCCAGAGTATGCGTCACAAGGCTGCGCGCAATATCCGTCCCAAGATCGGTGTATGGACGGCCACGCATGCTGTTGGCTTCCATACCTACCATGTGCGCAAAGCTCTGGTTGGCGTAAAAGATGGTTCCGTTAAGGTCGTTGAGCACAACTCCGGCCGACAGGGCCGAGTTCACGCCGTCCATGATCTGTTTTTGCTGGTTGACCATAAGATACAGGCGGCGCAGTTGGTCGGCCACGGCACGCTCTCTGCGGCCCACAAGCCACCACCACAGGGCCGACAGCATGATGCCCGTCAGGGCCAGCACAAGGCCCGCGCCCAGAATGACATTCTTGCGCAGGGAATTGTAGCTGGCGTCAATGCGCACGGCCTCCACCCCCTGGTCCACAAGCCAGGGCAAGCGCGGCACAGGCACGCCCAGGGTGTATGTGGTGTCCTCACCGTTGCCGCCGGGACCGGGTTCGGTGCGCATGGCCAGGGGCAGCTGCCCGCCCTCAAGCTTCCAGCCGGGCAGGTCCACAAAGCCTTCCCGCACGGTGGGGTCTATGCGCTGCAACCGCTGGCCGAAGTGCTCCAGGATGGCGGAACTGAACTCCCTGCCGCCCGTATGGCGTGTGATGGCCTTGACGACCGGCAGCACATTGGTGGTTGCCAGCAGCACAGAAACCACCCTGTCGCCCGCAGCGTCCACATACAGCGGGGCCACGATGGGAAAGGCCATATCCATGACCAGTTCGCCGTTTTGCCGCCGCACAGGCAGAAACACAAGATGGCGCGTACGGATGGCCTCGGTGATGTACGCGCGCTGTTCCACGCTCAAAACAGGCGGCTCGCCGGGCGACAAATACACTTCCAGGTCTGTGTTGATGAGGCACGCGCCCCAGAAAGAGTTCTTTTCAACAAAGTCCTTGAGCTGCCGCAGCATCATGGGCAGACGCGGCAAAATGGCGCTGATGGGGTCCTGCGCCGGCGCCCGCAGCCCTTCCGGCACCGAATCAGCAAAACTGTCCGGCGAGGGCAGGTTTTCCGGCTCTTTCTGCGATTCGTGCAGCAGCACGTCCGCCGACAGGCGCGAGTTGTTGACCTCTGCTGCGAAAAGCCGCAACAGATCCGTTTCTGCGAACATTTCAACCTGTTTGATGATCGCGCCAGACCAGACGGTGAGCAGGGCCACCTTGTTATTGACCTGTACGTGCAGGTTCTGCCCCACCTCGCGCAACATGCGCTCGCGGGAATTCTGAAGGTACCAGTTGGCCCCTGTCACGATAAGAACCGCCATCACAGCGAAAACAGCCAGCATGATCCGGGCTGCGGCGCGGTTGCTCGACTTTCTGTCGGAAGAATCCTGTAATGCCATAATCGTTCCTTTCGCGACGGATCAGCGCTCTCGCAGGGCGTTCTGCTTGGCCTTGAGAATGGGCTTGAGCAGATAATCCAGAACAGTTTTTTTGCCGATAAGAATATCTGTGGTCACAATCATGCCGGGAATAATGGGCAGATATTCCTTGTGGTAGACAATGGCGTTTTTCTGGGTGCGCACCTTGACCAGATAGAAATGTTCGCCCTTCTTGTCTTCAATGGTGTCGGCACTGATGGACTCGAGCTTGCCTTCAAGCCCGCCGTAAATAGAAAAGTCATAGGCAGAAACCTTGACCATCACATCCTGGCCGGGGCGCAGAAAAGCCACGTCCTGCGGCTTGACCTTGGCCTCTACCAGCAGGGTGTCGTCCAGGGGCACGATATCCATGATGGGTTCGCCGGGTTTTACCACGCCGCCCACGGTGGAAATGTATATCTGCTTTACCGTGCCGCGCACGGGCGCCCGAAGTTCGGTGCGGGTTACCCGGTCGCGGCCGGCAGAGATGCTTTCACGCAGCGAGTTCAGCTCCTGCCGTCTTTTATTGATCTCTTCAGTGATGGCCGACGCCTGTTCCGCACGACGCGAGGCGATGCGCTGCTGCGATTCTTCGGCCGCAGCCTGCGCCTTGGGTATGGTCGCGGCCAGGGCGTCAATCTGCCCCTGCAGTTCCACCACGCGCTGCTGCAGGCCGAGATATTCCATCTTGGAAAAGTTGTTGCGCTGCACCAGGGTGTAAGCCGCATCGCGCTGCTCAATGGCGAGGGCCAGGCTGCGGTCAAGCTGCACCTTGCGGGCCGTCTGCTCCTCCACATCGTGCATGCGCTGGGTATACTGCGACTGGAGCACCTCCACTTCGGCATTAAGCTGCACGCGGCGCACCTGATAGGCATTTTCCTGGTCCTGCATGATCTGGCGGGCGCGCACCAGAATGGCCTCGTCCACCTTGCGGCCAATAAGCTGGCTGGCCCAGGCTTCAAGATGCTCAGGAAAAACAGGCGGCTCGCCTTTTATTTCCGCTTCAAGGCGAATAATGGCGAGACTGTTTTCCATAGCCTTGTTCACGGCATCGCGGTACGCGCTCTCGGCCATTTCGTTATCCAGTTGGGCCAGCGTTGTCCCCTTGTCCACAATCTGGCCTTCGCGCACCATAACGGCACGCAAAATGCCGCCTTCAAGGTTTTGTATGGTCTGGGTGCGCTGCGAACCCACCACCGTGCCTTCGGCGTGGGTCACTTCATCAACGCTGGCAAAAGCGGCCCAGATGATAAGGCACAAAAACATGACCGCCACGCAGATGGAAAGCGCCCGGACGCCGAAATGGGGTCTGCGTGCCAACGCGGCGTCCACCTCGCTGGCAAATTGTATGTCGTCAGGCGTCAAGCCGTTGAGGGGCGCGTCCATGGCGGCAAAAAGACCGGGGCTGCCCTGCGGCGGGACACCTGG
>NZ_JBAIYR010000187.1:0-4396 GCF_036763145.1 Desulfovibrio sp. 1188_IL3213
CGCTCGGGGCTGCTGCTGAGGGCGGCATATGGGGCGTCTGGGCAGGCGGGCGGTGCGCCGAAAGGTCCATGCAGAGTGCGAGCAGGCGAAGATGATCGCCCACCAGGCGCAAAATGGGCTTTTGGGCAGGATGGGCGTTGTTTTGCAAAATATCCAGCACAGCGCTCAGGTTATAAATATTATCTTGAAGATCGGACATGCTATGCTCCCTGAAATATGGATGTGAAATATACGGGGCGTATTTGGGATTTATAACTTTTTATTATATGAATCAAGTGTAAAGTTTATAAATAAAGGAAAAGATTTAATCATATGATTTATAACAATATTTAACAGTTGAATGACGTGAAGATCTTTAATCTTGAAAAATATTTATATTTTATTCCTGTAGTTACAAAGAAAACATTGATTCTTGAAAAAAAACAAGGTAGTTTTGTGGTGGTCAGAATAAAGCTGTCCTGTTCAGGAGTTATTTTAAAAGAAAAGTTTTAATGCGTTGAAAACGCAGATAACGGAAGTTCTATGAAAGCACTCTCCCAGGCTGGATTGCCCAAGGCCTTCGCGCAGCGCCTTCGCCAGCGGCGTGAAGAGCTTGGCATGCACAAGCAGGACATGGCCGACAGGGTGGGAGTAAGCCTTACCACCATTCAAAAATATGAAAACGGGCAGATGCCGAAAGGTGAGTATGCTGTGCGTCTGGCCGACACGCTGGACTGCTCCCTTGACTGGTTGCTTGCCGGCAAGGGAACGGCAGACGGCAACGGGCAAAACTGTGGTGAAGCGAGACTGGTAATGGTCCCTATGGTGGAGGCGCGTCTTTCAGCCGGGACCGGCAGCTTTGAAACCGGCGGCGACGTGCTGCGGCACTATGCCTTTCGGTGGGACTTCCTGCGCCGCAAGGGCAACCCGTCACAGATGGTGCTTTTGCGGGTGTCTGGCGACAGCATGCAGCCGCGCATCATGCACAATGACGTGGTGCTTATAGATCAGGCTCAGCGCACCCCCGTGCCGGGGCGCATTTATGCCGTGGGCGTGGAGGACATGGTGTACCTCAAGGTCGTCAACGCCATGCCGGGCAAGCTTATTCTGACGAGCTTCAATCCGGACTATGCGCCCATTGAGGCGGATACGGACGAGCAACTGGCCGATCTTGTGCGGGTTATCGGCCGTGCTGTGTGGGTTGGGCGGGAGCTGGACTAGAGGTCGCTTCCGTACTCTTTTACTCAACCGGTTATATCAAAAAACTTTTTTATTCCAATCACGTACCCAGGCGTACCTTCCCCTTGCGCCAGGTCTTATCCCGTATTTTCGACGCGACAGCCTTGCTGTGAATGCAGAGCTATTTCATGTTGCAGCAGCGCTGGCGGCTCGCGGCAGTCGTCCGTCACAAAGGCTCCGCCCCGCTTGAGCCGTTCCCTCGGCCCTGCGGGAAACGGCAGCCTCTGCATGTGCGCCTCAAGCGCCGCGGTGCGCAACGGCCCTTTGAAAGACGCCCGCCAGGCTGATTTTGGGCTATCGCGGGTTGATTCCGAGCTATCACGAACTGATCCGGGCGATTCCGGACTGATTCTTTCGCTCTCCTCCGAAGGCCCGGCAGGGCTATGGCGGCCCTGTTGCACACAGCGGCGGTCTGAAACAAAAAGGGCCGGAACCCCGCGGGATTCTGGCCTGTCAGTGCGCCTGCATGGGCAGGGAGTTGTTTTGCCGTTGCCTCATGCCCGGCGTGTACTGCCGCCATGCAAGCAAGGGGCGCTGCTGCCCGGCAGGCACACCCCGGCGCGGACCTTGGAAAAGATTTTTTGCTGTTTTTTTGTATAGAAAAAGCTATTCATAGTGGCTTGCACAAGGTCACGGGCAGGTGCGGTGACGGTGCGGCCGGGCGCGGAGAATCAAAGTTCGTTTGCGCAGGCCAGGTTACGGTTCCAGGCACGGATAGCCGCGCCCTGAGAAACTGACCATTGCTGCGATGTCTGCCCACAGGAGCAGACGACTCGCCAGACTTCCTGCCGTCTTCCCGGTGGCAGCATGGACTCCAGATGAACATTGGTTCCGCCGCAGGCAAGGCAGGGGCGGATTGTATGCGGATCAAGCTCTTTCATGCGCGGCAATATAGCAGCTTTGATTCATGTTCACAAGAAGAGGCTTTGTTTCATATTTTTATGTTAACGGGGCGTGTTTGCCAGGGCAGGTGATTCACGTTTTTTTATTCCTAACGCTTTGCTGACGCTCGCGGGTGCAGATTTTGTCTGCGGGCGCATGTGCGTTGCGCGAGTCCGGTAAAATATTTTTGGAGGATTATATGCGTTATCTGCTTGTTATGGCTATGACTATGGCTCTTGCTGTTCCCGCCTACGCTGCTGACAAGGACACGTCCGGCGCGGCTCCCCAGGCGGTCACCAGCCCTGCGCCGCAAAAGAGCAAGCCCCGTCATGAAAAAGCTCAGGGGATGACAAATCTTCATGAGGTGGATACCGTTGCAAAGGCCCTGAAAGCCCCTGACAGAACCCCTGTCATGATCGTGGGCCATATTGTGGAAAAAGTGGGCGGCAAGAAAAACCGTTTTATCGTGGATGACGGTACGGGCCGTATGGCCGTGTCCATCGGCCATAAAACCCTCAAGGGAATGACGCTCACCCCTGATATGAAGGTGCGTCTTGTGGGCAAGGTCAAAACAAAAGAAGGCAGGGAACCGGTGGTGGCCGTCAAGGCCCTGCATGTTCTCAACTAGAGGAGATTAACTTTGAAATGCTTCACATTTCAAAGTGTTCATTCAGCCGAAAAGTGCGATTTTCGGCTGAATCCACGCCACATTGTGGCGCGCTGCACTTTCGTGCAGCGTTAGAGCATTTACACTTTTTCAAAGTTAAAATGCTCTAGGGCGTGTTAGCAGCGAGAATGCATGCTCTCACTGTCTGCACCCGCTCACTGCGGCGCTGAACAGCGCAAACAGATAGCGCTTGTGCCTTCGTGGCGGCCCTCTGTTCACGTCGCCGTCAGAGCAGTTTCAAGCTGAAAATGCTCCAAAGCTTTTCCACGCTGACATGCTTGTTTGGCGGGCGGAGCCAATATACGCCCTGCGGTTCGCCTTTATCCCGCAGGGGCTGCATGCCGACCGTTTCCGGCCCTTTGCCGCCAACGGTTGCATAAGAAACAGTGCTTACCAAGGAGGCTGCCATGCGCGCAGTACTTTCATTGTTATTGTTGGGCCTTTTGGCCCTTCCGGCTCACGCCGCGTTTCAGGGTCCCGGAGCCAAGACGTCCGAAGGATTCAAGGGGCCGACCGTGGGGATTGAGGTCACCACGGTCAAACAGGCTCTGGACAGCAAGGATGATGCCGCTGTTCTGCTTACCGGCCAGATCACGGGCCGCAAGGCCGGCAGTGATGACAAATATGTTTTCAAAGACGCCACCGGTGAAATAACGGTGGATATAGACAGGGAAGTCTTTGCCGGTCAAAGTGTCACGCCCGAAAACACCGTGCGCCTTTCCGGCAAGGTGGACAAGGATCTGATGAAGCCCGCCAAAATTGACGTTAAAGTGCTGGAAATACTGAACTGATTTCAGGGCGGCCGGGTCCGCGCCCGGCCGCACGATATGAGTGGAGAAGAGTTATGCGTGTACTGGCGGTGCTGCTGGTTCTGACATTTGGCCTTGCGGGAGCCATGTTGCCGTGCTCCCGCGTGGCGGCTTCGGGCTTTGACGGCCCCGGCGTGGCGACCACGGTTACCCGCGCGGCGGATGTGCTGGGTGCGCAGGATGACGCCCCCTGCGTGCTTGAAGGGCATATTCTGGAAAAGCTGCCGCGCCGTAAAAACCGCTATCTGTTTGAAGACCAGAGCGGCAAGGTGGTGGTGGAAATAAAGAACGAGGTGTTCGGCCACCTCACCGTGACCCCGCGCGACAAGGTGCGCCTGCTTGGACATGTGGACTGGAACCGCAAACGCCCCAATGAGGTGGAGGTGGACGGGCTGTCCATCATCGGCATCATTGACGCGCGAGACGTGCCAGAGCGCTGAGCCCATGTCCTGTTCTCTGCTGCTTGTGGAAGACAACGAGGATATCCTCGCCAATCTCTACGCCTATCTTGAACCGATGGGATACACGCTGGACTGCGCGCGCAACGGCAACGCCGGGCTTGCGATGGCTCTTGAGCAGGGTTTTGACTGTATAGTGCTGGACGTCATGCTGCCCGGCATGGACGGCATAAGCCTGTGCCGCCGTTTGCGGCAGGAATACAGGGTATCCGCCCCCATCATCATGCTTACTGCCCGGGATGCCGTGGCCGACAGGGTGGCGGGGCTTGAGGCCGGGGCGGACGACTATCTGGTCAAACCCTTTGCCCTTAAAGAGCTTGAAGCCCGCATCCGGGCCTTGCTGCGGCGCGGCCGTCTGCAGG
>NZ_JBAIYR010000188.1:0-4394 GCF_036763145.1 Desulfovibrio sp. 1188_IL3213
GCTCAAGACCGCAGAGCAGTCGCCGCCCTCGCAGGCAGGCGCCGCAGCCGGGGCGCACAATCCGTGGGCCTGCGCAAAGCTGCCCTGTTCAGTCAACTGCTCCCTATGGGCATTGCTGCCGTTTTTATGTATAGTGTTCGGGACGGCCCTGCCGCCCGGCGCATGTTCCGGCGGCTTCTCCACCTCTGACGCCGGAAAAACGCATGGATCAGGCCCTGAAAAACTGCGATCTTTTCGCCCACATGAGCGCGGATGAAGCAAGGCTTTGCCTGGGGTGCAGCGGCGCGGTGGAAGAAAAATACGGCAAGGGGAGCATGGTTTTTTGCGAAACAGACGCCCCCACCCGGCTCTTTGTCCTGCTGGAAGGATCTGTTTCCGTCGGACGTGACAGCGCCGACGGCAGGCGAGCCATCATGGCGCGCATTGACCATCCTGGCGATCTGTTTGGCGAAGTATATGTTTTTCTTGACCAGTCCAGTTACGGCTGCAGCGTGCAGGCAGAAAGCCCCGTACGCGTGCTGGCCATACCCGCAAAATTTTTCTATTCTACCTGCGAAAAGCGCTGCAGCATGCATGCGCAGATCATACGCAACATGCTTTCAGTATTTGCCCGCAAGGCTTTTTTTCTCACACGCCGCGTATCGCTGCTTTCATCCGGCAGCCTGCGCCGCAAGATCGCCTCTTTGCTGCTTGAGCACCGTAAGCCCGACGGTTCACTGAATCTGCTTATGAACCGTGAACAGATGGCCGACTTTCTGGGCGTCACACGGCCCTCGCTTTCCCGTGAGCTGGCAGCCATGCGCGATGAAGGGCTGCTGAACATCAACGGAAAACATATCACCCTGCCTCATCCCGACCGCCTGAAAGAATTTTACGATTATTCTGTTCCGTAACAATTGTTACGGACGCCGACTCCCCCCCTTGGTATACAGGAAACATCAAAAGCAAGGAGGGAACCATGCAACGCCTGCTCAAGAATCTCGAGTACGCCGCCGCGCTGCCCCTGGCCGCGCAGGTATACTGCCAGCCGGGGCAGGTGACCAGCAAGACGCTTGTTCAGAGCAATGCCGTGAGCATAACCCTTTTCGCCTTTGACAAGGGCCAAGAGATCAATACGCACACCTCCGCAGGCGATGCCTTTGTTCTGGCCCTTGAGGGACAGGGACAGGTGACCATAAGCGGGCAGCCGGTTCCTCTCAAACCCGGGGATTCCATCATCATGCCCGCCGGGCAGCCCCATTCCATCAATGCTGTGGAACGCTTAAAAATATTGCTGGTTGTCGTTTTTCCGCCGGAAGCACGCTGAGCCTGCCACATCGGCGCAATGCGGACCTGAAGATTTCCGCCCGCGCAAACAGTTTTCATCCACGATGCCCGCCCGCTGCGGGCTTCACCCAAGCCTCCGCCGCAACGGAGCCATACAAGGACAAGAAACCATGAGTAATGCCATGTTCTGCTACCAGTGCCAGGAAACCGTGGGCAACAAAGGCTGCACCCAGGTTGGCGTGTGCGGCAAAAAGCCTGAAACTGCCGCCCTTCAGGACGCGCTGATCTATGTGACCAAGGGCCTCGGCCAGATCGCCACGCGCCTGCGCGCCGAAGGCAAGGCTGTTGACCACAGGATCGACCGTCTGGTTGCCGGCAACCTGTTTGCCACCATCACCAATGCCAACTTTGACGACGACATCCTCACCGAGCGCGTGCGCATGACCTGTGCCGCCAAAAAAGAACTGGCCGCGTCCCTTACCGACAAAAGCGGTCTCAGCGACGCCGCCCTGTGGGAAGCCACGGAAAAGTCCGCCATGCTGGCCAAGGCCGGAACCGTGGGCGTCATGGCGACCACCGACGATGATGTGCGCTCCCTGCGCTGGCTCATCACCTTTGGCCTCAAGGGCATGGCGGCCTACGCCAAGCATGCGGACGTGCTCGGCAAGCATGAAAGCAGCCTTGACGCCTTCATGCAGGAAGCCCTTGCCAAGACCCTGGACGACAGCCTGAGCGTGGCCGACCTTGTGGCCCTTACCCTTGAAACGGGCAAGTTCGGCGTCTCGGCCATGGCCCTGCTGGACGCGGCCAATACCGGCACGTATGGTCACCCCGAAATCACCAAGGTAAACATCGGCGTGGGCAGCAACCCCGGCATCCTCATTTCCGGGCATGACCTGCGCGACCTTGAAATGCTGCTCAAGCAGACCGAAGGCACGGGCGTTGACGTGTACACCCACTCTGAAATGCTGCCCGCCCATTACTACCCCGCCTTCAAGAAATATGCGCATTTCAAGGGCAACTACGGCAATGCCTGGTGGAAGCAGAAAGAAGAATTTGAAAGCTTTAACGGCCCCGTGCTGCTGACCACCAACTGCCTTGTGCCGCCCAAAGACAGCTACAAGGACCGCGTGTACACCACCGGCATCGTGGGCTTTACGGGCTGCAAGCATATCCCCGGTGAAATCGGCGAGCACAAGGACTTCAGCGCCATCATCGCCCATGCCAAAACCTGTCCCGCGCCGACGGAAATCGAATCCGGCGAAATCATCGGCGGCTTCGCGCACAATCAGGTGCTGGCCCTGGCCGACAAGGTTGTGGACGCGGTGAAGTCCGGCGCCATCAAAAAGTTTGTGGTCATGGCCGGCTGCGACGGTCGCGCCAAGTCCCGCACCTACTACACCGATTTTGCCGAAGGGCTGCCCAAGGACACGGTCATTCTTACCGCCGGTTGCGCCAAGTACCGTTACAACAAGCTCAACCTGGGCGACATCGGCGGCATCCCGCGCGTGCTGGACGCCGGGCAGTGCAACGACTCCTATTCCCTGGCGGTCATCGCCCTCAAACTCAAGGAAGTTTTCGGCCTTGAGGACGTCAACGACCTGCCCATTGTGTACAATATCGCCTGGTATGAGCAGAAGGCAGTTATCGTGCTTCTGGCCCTGCTGAGCCTCGGCGTGAAAAACATCCACCTCGGACCGACGCTGCCTGCCTTCCTTTCGCCCAACGTAGCCAAGGTGCTGGTGGAACAGTTCAAGATTGGCGGCATCACCACCCCGCAGGACGACCTCAAGGCGTTCTTCGGCTAGAGCAGATTAACTTTGAGAATGTACATTCTCAAAGTTTAAGTCACGCTCGCTTCGATGCTTAACCGCGCAAGTAAATTGCGCTTGCATCTTTGCGGCGGGCGACTGCTCACGCAGCCGCCAGAGCAATTTCAAAGTGAAATTGCTCTAATCCCTGCCGGATACCCCTGAAACACGCAGAAGGCGCGCACCACGGTGCGCGCCTTTTATTTTTCAGGGCAGATCAGCTTTGAATATATACCTTTTCAAAACGTAGAGCATTTTCGCACTGAGAATATCCATTCCCATTGCTTCCGGGACGCCCGCTTCCACGTCTACCGCACAGATAAACCGCGCTACGCAGCCGCAAGGGCAGTTTCAAGGAGAACTTGCTCCAAGACACGCCCGACAGCATAAAAAACCGCCGCGGAGGCCCTTGAAGCCGTCCTTGCCCCTGCACCGAAAGGCCATGCACTACAGGGTAACGCAATCCAGCGTGACGCAACGCAGGGACAATAAATTTTCGCAGTCCATCAGCTCGGGCCAGCAAAAAAAGCATTTCGTTGATGGCATTGCGCGGCGCGCAGGGAGATCACCCGACCGGAGGGAGGGAAGCTCCCGAAGCAAAAGACGCGCAGCCCTCGCAAACGCACGATAATTGAAAACCTGAAGGGGGTGCTTCGGGGGGGATGCAAGGGGGTCCGAGAAGGGGGCGAAGCCCCATAACCGGCCCCGCCTTGCCGCCCGCCGCGAAGGCGGACCAAATGAAAACAGGGAGCGAATTTCAAACATCACTTCCTGGAGCCCGGTTCGCCTTGCAAACATATCTTCTTGAATTTCATACAACCGACGCTTGCGGCGAGTAAACCCCGCCTGCGCTTTCACCACAAAACCTTGCCCTCCGATCCCTGCAAGCATTTCAGCCCTGTAGCACCCCAACAATGGGCGCGCGCACCCATCAACCGGCCGTCAGGACGCCGCTCCTCCGGCTCTCCGTCTTTGCACAGCGCTCACTACGGCGCTGGTCCCCAGCGCCGCACCCACGGCCAGAGCGTAACAGAGCCATAGGGGCGTAATTTCCACAAGGGGCATGACAATGGCGAAAAACGCGATGCAGCCGAACCAGCCCGCCATAAGCCCGCGATACACCCGCACCACGGTCCAGGGGCCCTGGGTGGCATGAATGAAAGGAACCATCGCACAGATCATGACAGGGAAAAACATGAGAATGCCGCTCCAGCCCGCCCCAAGGCAGTGCGCCGTCTCTGTAACCGCATAGACCAGCAGCGATCCGAAAGCCATCTGCACAAGCATGAGCCACTGGTGCGGCTGTGGCTGCGGCAC